>JANQRM010000070.1 GCA_028284565.1 Anaerolineae bacterium
ACGCAACAAGAAGCTATCCAGACAGCAAACGCGACCCAACGCCTAACCAATAATTCTGCATCATCAGCTCCCCAAGCGATGGAAGCAACACTGACCGAATATGATACGGCTGTTGAGGGGGTTGCGACTGAAGACGATTTTTTAGCACAGACTCCCAGCCAGAACGGTTCCAACAAACCGTCATAGATTTCCCGCTTCGAGAAACGGATAAATGGGAAAAGCCTGATCCAGAATCGCAACCAGTTTACTTCCCCTGTGAGTGTGGTTGCGGGCGCATGATTGTCTGGGATGGTGTGGGCAAGCGTCCAGATTATGTGGATGATTCCCATCGCAAGAGACATCGTCGTCAACTTGCCAAAGACCAAGGCTATGTCAATGATTCACGACGGAATAGCCAACGCAACAATTGGCGTTAGAATTCTATGAACAGTTAAGACAGATTCATCTTCCTCTCATTCAATTTGCTACAATATGGGGCATTACCAAAGCCAACAAGTGTGTCCCAATGAGCCAAACGATTGATCCCAACATGCTCCGCCTCTATAAAACACCAGAAGGCTATGAAAAGATGAAAGCCTTCTATGATTCATCGCTCGCTAAAATCGAAGCTCCTGTTGAATCAAAATATGTTGATACCTCCTATGGCAAGACACACATGCTGGCTGTGGGACCTGAAAATGCAATCCCCTTAATCCTCATTCAAGGCTTAGCTGGTAGTGCAGTTTTGTGGCATCACCAATTTGCCGATTTTGCAGAGAAGCGTCGGGTTTACGCAGTCGATATCGTCGGTCAGCCGGGACGCAGTGATCCCAATCCCCTCTCTCTCTTCGATGATAGTTATGGTCAATGGTTACTGAGTGTGATGGATGCGCTCAATATTCAACAAGCAGACTTGGCTGGTGTATCACTTGGAAGTTGGATTATCCATCGCATTGGCGTGATTGCACCTGAACGGATTCGCAAAGCTGTTTTATTAAGCCCGATGAAATTGTCGCGCGCCAAAGTTCGCTTACGTCGTTACATTGCCAATGGTCTCAAAGGGGATCGAGGTGATGATCGGCTGGAAGACCGTTTGAATGTGCGAGAATTCACCACCTCACCCGATGGAGAACCGCAAAAAGAGTACGATATGTTGCTAGCACGGGCGATGGCATTGGCAACCAAGCATTATCGTTTAGGCTTGGCGATGGGATTACAGGAGGGGCAACGCTTTCCTAGCAAGTTTATGACAGGATTGCGCGTGATTAGAAAATTCGCCTCTTCCATGTCCCCTGATGAACTGACAAGTTTCAAAGCGAAGGGACTGGTCTTATTGGGTGAACATGAAATGCTGTACGATGCTCAACACGCCGCCAAGCGAGTCCGTGATCATGCACCAAATTTGTCCGTGCATATCCTTGACGGTGCTGGACATGCTGCCATTTATGACCATCCTGAAATCGTAAACCCACTAATTTTGGATTATTTAGAAGCCGAATAAAAAGTGAGCGTCTAATCACCCACTTTGTCAGCTAACTTTAGCACGTCCAGCCCGGCGGACAATATCCGCCAGTTGTGCCACCACTTGAACCTGAGTCACCACTATTGGATGATGGAGGCGGTTCTTCTCCACCACCAGCATTTCCTTCACCTGCTGGACATCCGGGTCGCCATTCGCCGGTGAAAGGACCATCAAGCACCGTTTCGTTAGACGGTTGTCCGTTATTGTCATAGGTCACTTCGACTCGATACCATTGGAAGTTGTTTCCACCCAGATGCTCACAATGCCAGACATCTTCTATCTGCACATTTCCACCGCGTGACCCCTGAATGATGGGAGGAGCTTGGACACCGGGTAAATCACTGCAATTGGCAAATGGTGCAAGCTGGACAGAAGAATTGATGACCCATGCCTGCGCCGCATTGTTATAATCAATTTGATACCACAGTTCATCCGTGTCATTGAGGTTTGTGCCTAAAACGGAGTAAATATCATTCGCCCGCAAGAAAGCTAAGCGACCGCGATTAAAACCGGGTCCCACATGCACCCCAACATCGTTGGCAGTCGTCATGATACTACACCCAAGATTATCGAGCGATGAAAAATTCATCGATTCAAAATTAGGGAAAAAACCAAGGAATCCACCCAAGAGTCCCAATATCAATACAAAAAGAATAAAGATAATTTCCGCAAAACACCCTGTATTGCTCATTTTTTTGCTCCCTAAATATATCAAAATGAAATTTGTAAATTCCCGACACTAATTATAGAGAATTTTCGTAACACATTTTGTTAAAATCTAGCGACAAATTGATTAAGATTCGCGTTGATCCAAAGAACTATTCGATCGAGATGGGGTTTTAATGGATAAGCCGATTTACTTCGTCAGATTAATCCAAGATGGATGTCATAGCAAATAGGTGCTTTTGTGCCTTTTTTCTCAAATCAGCAATTGTTTACCCCTTAACTCTTGCTATACTTACGCGGCTAACGTCCTGATGTTTTAGAGGAAACCCTTTTCATGTTTATTGAACACCCCGAATTTGGCAAGATTGTTGATTTCGACCAATTACGTCGAGATATGAAGCCAATCTATGATGCCGTTCATCCTGATTTTAATATGCTCCGTTCCATGCAAGCTGGAACTGAACAATTTAAGGATGAGCCAAGTCATATGATTGCCGCCGGTGCGAGTATGCTGGCGTATATGTTGATACTCGCCGCCGATGAACCCGACCTCGCAGGCGAATTGAAAAACAGTATCTTTACATTAGGTTGGACTGAAGAAGCCATTGGGTCAGACTTACTAAGTCTACAAACGCAAGCCACTCCCATGTCGGATGAACCCGATGAGAAGGAATTTTATCTCAAAGGTGGCAAGTGGTTGATTAACAACTCCTACCATGCCGACTATCATATGGTCTTGGCAAAAATCGACCCCGAACAAGATGGTCCGCGCTCAATGTCCCTCTTCCTCGTGCCACGAAGTAGTACGAATGGCTGGCAACGGTTAGAAACCCACGTACTGAAAAATATGGTACTTACCGAATTTAATATCGACGGACCGGGACGCTTAGTTGGCAAACGCGGGTACGGGCTGACCATCGTACAACGAATGGCATTGGCAAGTCGCTTCCAATGTTCCTATGTTGGAATTCGGATGCTTGGAGAGGCAATCCCAGCAACAATTGACCATCTCTCTAACAAACGCATTTTTGGCGATAATCCGATTAACTTCTCCAACGTGTTCCGCCAGATGTACAATTTATGCATCCAAAGTGCTTTTTTGAACTTCATCTACTATCGCTCGATTGCCTTTAGCGATACCTCTTTCCTCTCGTTTTATGGGACCTTGCTCAAATCGTGGCTCTTGCTCAAAGCAAATGAACTACTTGGGCAAAATCTGCTCGTCGCTGGCTCGAAAGGCTTTATCAAATCTTCCGTTATCGGGCGTAATGCGATTGACTCCTTTGTGCTGCCTGTGTTTGATGGACATTACACCATCAACACCCTCATGACCGCCAAACATCTCAAACGCTATCTTAATGCCAGCAATAAAATCAACACAGAAGACCGTCTGAATGTGATACGCACCAAGATGTATCGGGAATTTTTAGGTGATCAAATCAACGCTAGTTTACGCGAACTGCGGAATCCTGAGTTCTTTGACTATGCAGATTACATCGAACAACTTAATATTCCACTTGAATTTGATGCTCAAAATATCGTCAAATCCGCCCAAATATTATTAGATGAAATCGAATCGCTCGATCTATTCACTGATGCTGACCATCGCTACAAAATGGGGATGCTATTGCACTGGCTCGAATCCATCATTGCCGCCTGTGAATTATGGGCAGTGACGCAAGAAGATAATTATCTCAATGTCATCGTTCAACAATACAATGGCTTGGTCGAACTGTTTAATACGATTGTAAGTGAAAGTAACCTCTCAACCGACTTTATGACACCCATTCACCAAGTATCAATTTCAGGCGACACATCGGATGCGCAAGGCTTTCTACTAAGATTGCACGACATCGAGACCCTGCTTACCCAACAACAAGCCCAAGCAATTCCTGAATAACTATAGACCATCATATCTGACATAAGGAAGAGGACGATGCAAGCCATTGGTTCTGCCTCTTTTGCTGATTAGGAGAACAAAGCACATCATGATTTCACTCACCGCCCCACCTCAAGCCCCTTTCGTCAACGACCCGAAGTTCGGTGAGATTGTCGATTACGAATTTGTCAAAAGCCATCTCTCGAAAGTCTTGGATAACGTCTATCCCAATTTCGATATGCTCGGTTGTATGACGACCAGCACCGAATGGTATAATGACGAAGCCAATGCCATGACTGCCGTTGCCGCAAGTGGATTCGCCTATATGATGTTGGTTGCGGCTGGTGAAACCGAACTTGCCGCCAAGCATAAAGGGCAAATCTTCACGCTCGGTTGGACAGAAGAACACACTGGAACCGACCTCCTGAGTGCCTACACTCACGCCACACCGATGTCCGACGATCCAGATGAACGACAATTTCATCTGAAGGGGCATAAGTGGGTCATCAACAACTCTTATCATGCCGATTATCATATGATTGTCGCCAAGACCGACCCTGAACAAAACGGACCGCGCTCATTGTCGATTTTCATTGTTCCACATAGCAGTACCAAGAATTGGCAACGGCTAGAAACGCACATCCTCGATAAGATGGTAATCACCGAATATGATGTGGATGGACCCGGCACACTTGTCGGGAAAGTTGGACAAGGCTTGTCGATTATTCAAAGTATCGCCAACCCTTGCAAATACATCTGCTCCTATCTGGGGTTAGTGATGGTACGTCGCGCCCTACCAGCTACCATTGACCACCTCGCCACGAAGCGTATATTCTCCGAAAATCCCATTCAATTTACGAATGTATTCCGCCAGATGTACAATCTGTGCTTGCAAGAATCGCTGATTGAGTTCACACTGAATCGAGGCGTAGCAATGAGTGATGGACCCTTCCTTGCATTCTATGGCGCGATGATGAAGTCATGGTTGCTTTTGCGGACGAATGAAATCCTACGGGAGAATCTGCTCGTTGCCGGGTCGAAGGGCTTTTTGAGAGAGTCGGTCATCGGGCGACATGCGATGGACTCCTTTGTTCTTCCTGTATTTGATGGACATTATACGCTCAATACCTTGATGACTGCCAAGCACCTGAAACGCTATATCCATGCTGATGATGCGCCCAATATGGAAGAACGTCTCAACTTCTTACGTGAGAATATGTATCATCACTTTAGTGGGAATCAACTACATATTCCTGCACGGAAGGTTAAGAATCCGCCTTTTGTCAATTTCGTGGAAGCCATTAATCAGCTCAACTTACCCATAGATTTGAATGCACAAAATCTCATTATTCGTGTTCGCTCCCTTGTCGATGAACTCGATGCAACAGAGTTAAGTAGCGATACCGATATTCGCTATAAGTTGGGGATGGTTCTCCACAATTTAGAAGCACTTGTGGCTTCCTGTGAATTGTGGGCAATGACAGATAACGAGCATTATCTCAATGGGATTGTGATTCAATACAATGCGCTTGTGAAGGTTTTCAACAACCTCATCAGCGAAAGCAGTTTACAAACCCCATTCCTCACGCCGATGCGTCAACAACCCATGGACATGCCCGATGATCCTGTTAACTTCTTACTCAGTTTAATGGATGTTCAAGCACAACTCTAATTGCTGAACCTAATAATGGGAAATCATGCACTCACCCGAAAGCGGATTTCCCAACCATACTTGCTGGAACGCCCATAACCATGAAGAGTCAAGCCGACCCTGTGCATCCGTTCCGCTAATTCCTGATGCGTTGGAACCCCTGTGGTATACATGCGATACGTGTCATTAGAGAGATATTCCACTTCCCCCTCAATCAGCAATCCAGCTTGAGCCACCATAATATTGATCAATGACATCTCGTTCTTCCCCTGTGATTTCGATAACGACGAATCGATGATGATGCCTATAGTCAACCATTTGCAACATCAAGAATCAATTGATACATCTACCAAAACTTAAACGTTTATTTTGTGAATAGCCAACACAATAATCATCATTTTGATCATAACTCGGGGTTCAAACCGATATTTAAGCCAAAAGCTGTTGACATTCACCTATACTGGTAATAGAGACAATTGAGGATTATCATGAAAAAACTCCCACAAGCAGAACTGGATCATGCTGTCAGTTTGATGCGAGAAAGACGCTATCAAGAGGCGGCGAAAATACTCCATCAATATCCCGATGACCCCACTGCGAAAAGTTGGCTGGATACGATGATACAGTCGATGGAATATCAAGGTAAACAGAAGCAAAAAGTCAAAGGGCTTCCAAACAAGCGCAACTCAATCAAAGGCAATTGGCAAGTGCATGTGGGGATAACCATCTTTTGGTTTATCTTGAATCCCTTTGCAGGTATGTCTTATTTAGCCTTTCAACAACTATTTAATCGACAATGGCTGACCGATGTTCGACATATTGGCATTGGGCTAGTCTTCGCCTTTGGTGTTGGTTCCTTAATAAATGCGATGCTCCCTTACGTGATGAGAGGATTAGGACAATAGATTCAATTTGTCTTCACATTTACATCCCGTTAAACTTCTGGTGATAGATTCATCCTCATAAGGTAGCCTGAAATGCCGGATTTAGCGTGGTACGATCAACATGCTCAACGGACTCTTGAACGTCTATTACCTCGATTAGAACCCATCCTTGAACTCACAGATCATGCACCCATATTTGTCGCTCGCTTAGAAAAGCATTTCGTTGATATATTCCGCCTCTTGCATCTATTGTATGGCGATCAGTATGATTTTTTCTATCAGCTTGAACAAATTCTGCTGTCGATGGCACAATTATTTGTGCAACGCCCTTTAGAGTTGAGTGTGCTAGATACCGAGCGCGAAGGCAATCCACTCTGGTTTCAATCGGAGCAGATGGTTGGTGGGGTCTGTTATGTAGATTTGTTTGCAGGTGACTTATCGAATCTCCACACCAAAATCCCCTACTTTCAAGAACTCGGACTCACCTACCTCCATTTGATGCCTCTTTTCCAGTCCCCTGAAGAAAACAGTGACGGAGGGTATGCAGTTAGCAATTATCGAGAGGTCAATCCCACCCTTGGCACGATGCAACAACTCGCCGGCTTGGCCGCAGAGTTACGCAGGCATGGCATCAGCCTAGTACTCGATTTTGTCTTCAATCACACCTCCGATGAACATACATGGGCAAAGTTAGCTCTCGATGGCGATGTGGAGCATCAAGACTTCTACCGCATGTTCGATGATCGGACTGTGCCAGACCAATACGAACAAACTCTCCGCGAGATATTCCCAGAACAAGACCCCGGCAACTTCACTTATATTCCCGAGATTCGCAAGTGGGTATGGACAACCTTTTATCATTTCCAGTGGGACTTGAATTACAACAACCCTGCTGTCTTCCGCGCGATGATGGAAGAAATGCTCTTTCTTGCCAATCAAGGTGTCGAGGTCTTGCGCCTCGATGCAGTGGCATTTATATGGAAGCAAATGGGAACCAGTTGCGAGAATCTCCCCCAAGCCCATTGGATAATCCAAGCCTACAATGCCATTGTGAAAGTAGTTGCACCTGCCATGTTATTCAAGTCGGAGGCGATTGTGCATCCGCGCGATGTCAACAGCTATATCGACTGGAATGAATGTCAAATCTCCTATAATCCAACCTTGATGGCGTTGCTCTGGGAATCTCTAGCCACTCGTGAAGTCCGCCTGTTACGTCATTCCATGAGTCGGCGCTTTGATATTCCGGCTCCCTGTGCATGGGTCAATTATGTCCGTGTGCATGACGATATTGGCTGGACATTCGCCGACGAAGATGCCGCCGAATTGGGTATTAATGGCTATGACCATCGCCAATTCTTAAATCAATTTTACATTGGGAACTTCGATGGCAGTTTCGCCACTGGCTTGCCCTTTAACTACAATCCCATCAATCAAGACATGCGGATTACAGGCACAGGGGCATCCCTCGCAGGGTTAGAAAAAGCGCTTTCGCAAAAGACTACAACTGACATCGACTATGCCATCCAACGCATTTTACTTATTCATAGCGTAATTTTGAGCGCAGGAGGAATCCCTCTCCTATACTTAGGGGATGAAATCGCCACACTGAATGACTATTCGTATGAAAATGACCCGGCGAAGAGAGAAGACACCCGTTGGGTACATCGCCCAACATTTGATTGGGAACGTGCAGAAACCAGAACGGACAAATCCACTCCCCAAGGGCAAGTCTTCCAAGGCTTAATTCGACAAATTGAAGTTCGCAAAAACACCCCCACCCTTTCACATCACAATACCCTCTTCTTCGACAGTGGTAATTCGCATGTGTTGGCGTATATTCGGAACAAGCAGATATTGTGTTTGGCAAACTTCTCAGAGACTGAGCAAATTATTTCCACATCAATCCTCCGTGCATATGTCCAATTCGGTCAAACAGTGACGGACCTCTTGAGCCGAGAGAGCGTGACGATTGATGAGCATCTAGTGCTTTTGCCATATGCATATGTCTGGCTACAGATTTAAGCAGTAGAATAATCACTGATGATAAACAAATTTGATGAAAGCCCTTAATGAATATCCGAGAAGCTGTCAAGCAAATTCCGATTTTAAGCGACGTGATGCGTACCATATTGAATTGGCGTCGTAACCAAACTTTTGTTGGCTCAGACAACTACTGGGAACACCGCTATCAACACGATGGAACATCTGGCTCCGGTTCATACAATCGTCTAGCACTTTATAAAGCAGAAACCATCAACACATTTATCGCTGAGCATGATATTCAAACCGTGATTGAATTTGGCTGTGGGGATGGGAATCAACTGAGTTTAATGAACTATCCGTATTTTATTGGACTCGATGTCTCATCAAAAGCCATCGAACTGTGTGAAGAGAGGTTTAAAGACGATAACAGCAAAAGTTTTTTCGTTTATCATTCCCTCAATTTCCAAGATGAAGACGAGCGTTTCACGGCACAGCTTAGTCTTTCACTCGATGTCATCTATCATTTGGTAGAAACCGCCATTTATGAAGCCTATATGGGGCATCTTTTTGATGCATCCCAACAGTACGTCATCATCTATTCTAGCAATTACGATGCCCCACAAACCAATCATGTCAAGCATCACAAATTTACGGATTGGGTAACAACTCATCGCCCGCAATGGCGACTCATCCAAAAAATGGATAATCCCTATCCATATGACCCGAAGGATGCGGATAACACCTCGCTGGCGGACTTTTACATCTACAAAAAAGGAACTTAAAACTTATCTCGCCATAATTGTGCTTAGATCGCTGATTCAGAATAGATATCAACTAGTCTTCTTCACGGAAATCTGGCACAGGAACCATCCACGGTACAATGCTATCGACATAACCTTCAGAAATCCATCCTTCTAGTCCTGTGTCAGTTTCAACGCGCCAAGCGACAAGATTTCCAAAGCGACCTGCTTTACATACGGGTCCTTCAATAACATAGCCACCCGCGCCTTGTGCCACTTCACCCACAAAGGGTTGGCTATTGGGTTCTGCCCACAGATTCGTCGGACCATCGCCAAAGGGAACAACAAAGCGCTGTCCGATCCTAAAGTGGTAGCCACCCGCAGCCGGACACGTTTGACGATAATAAGCTTCATCTTCAATAACAAGTGGGACAATTGTATCTTGGGACATCCAACCACGCGCATTGCTTGGAACCGTAATCACTTGATACCAGAATGCAGAGCCATCAAACACAGGAACATTATCGACCACTTTTGCCATGGTTCCCGATGGAATTGTCGCAATCACATTGCCTAAACCATCTGGTATATCTCGCATGAGCAAGGTATTAAATGTGGGGTCATAGAGTAAGATTTCTTGTTCAATTTCAAGCTCCAGATCGGCGGAAGGAATGGCTGTCGGCAGTGGTGTTGAAGTCAGCACGACTCTAGTTGAACTATTGGTGTTTAATTGTGGACTCCCCCACACTTGCACCGTCCCATCTTCTGCAACAGAGACAATTCGTGTTCCAATGTGGTTGATGGCTACCCCCCGAATTTCATCGGTATGCCCACTCAGCGTACGCAACAATTCACCTGTACTCACCGAAAATATACGGAGATCGGAGTCAGATGACCCGGTAATCAGTTGTGACCCGTCCAGACTAAACGTGACTACATGAACCCAATCATTATGTCCACGCAAGGTATTCAGTCGTACACCTGAATTGGCGTTGTAAATTCGTGCCATCCGATCTGCCACCCCCGATGCCAGCAAACGTCCATCAGGGCTAACTGCCAGGTCAAAGAGAATGCCGCCTTCTAGGATAACCTCGCTGGTTCCCGCAATTAAATCTCGAACCCGAATGACTGCATCATTACCACCCGAAAACAGCTGATTGCCATCGTCGCTAAAGGCAAGCGCACGAATCCAGTTTTCATGATCTGAAAAATTGCCGAGTTCGATGCCACTTGCCACATCCCAAATTCGCACGGTTTCATCAAATGAACCGGAGGCAAGACGAGTCCCATCAGGATGGAAGGCAACTTCGGAGACTAAGGCTTCATGCCCCTCCAGAATGTTGAGATTGTCACCACTGATGACATCCCACAAACGCACCGTTTGGTCAAAGCCACCAGAGGCAAGAATCTGTCCATTGGGGCTAAAATCAAGTGCATAGATATCGTTAGCGTGTCCTACCAATTCAAGAATAACCTCGCCCGTTTGCAAATCTAAGATATAAATCACCCCGTCTAATCCACCAGCCGACACACGATTGCCCACGGGGCTGACTGCCATCGCAAATAGGGGTGTATCAAGAGACACTTCATAAATTTGTTCTACAGAAGAGGCATCAAAGTTCTCCAAAACAACCACGGGTGTATGAGATGCTGTAGGAGTCGGAGATGGCGTAGGCGTTGCAGTTGGGGTGGATGTCGGCGTACTCGTATGGGTTGCCGTTGGAGTGGGTGTATGGGTCGAGGTCGGACTATTCGTATAGGTTGCTGTGGGTGTATCTGTTGGGGTTGGAGACGGGGTATTTGTATCCGTTGAAGTCAATGTTGCAGTTGGTGTATTAGAAGGTGTATCCGTCGGCGTTGGTGTAATCGTCGGAGTATTCGTATCAGTGGCTGTCGGAGTGTTTGTGGGAGTATTCGTCGGAGTCCATGTCTCCGTCGGCGTTGGAGTCGGCGTGCTAGTAGATGTTGGTGTGTTTGTGGCAGTTGGTGTATGGGTCGCCGTGGGTGTGTTCGTGGCAGTTGGAGTATTGGTTGGCGTACGGCTGGGTGTAAAGGTTGGCGATGGAACCATCACAATAACATCTTGATTGCCAATAATTCGACTAAAGGTACTGGACGAAATGACCCAACCATCCCTGCCATTGGGTAAAAGAATTTGTAACCAGCGACTATCTGCACTGCGTCCAACAATTTCGAGATTCATCCCGCTTTCAACGTTATCAATCTCAGGGAAGTTAATGCCGGGACCTGTACGCACCGTGAGAGCTTGGCGAGCTTCCATTAATGGGGTAGCCGGCGTTGGCGTGTGCGTATTCGTATTCGTCGGTTCGGGCGTATCGGTATCCGTTGCTGTGGGCGTATCCGTAGTAGTAGGTGTATCACTCGCTGTTGGTGAAGGAGTGACTTCCTCCGTAATATCATCCACTAAACTGAGGGGATTATTCCCCTCATTGCCAGATGTAATAACCAGTATCCCAGCAATAATAATAACCACACCCATCAACACCAATGATGCAACCCGACCAGACCGAAATGATGAGATTTGTGTCTTCGGTTCAACATAGTGCTTTTTAGATTCGGTTGTCGGAGCATCCTCCATGTCCACAACCGTATGGTGACCAGATAGTGCATCTTCGGAAGCAGAAATCGCAAACTGTTCAGTCGTTTCCAGTTTATTTGATTGCTCTACTAGGAAGTTGGGATTCTCAATAGCTTGTCGAAAATCGTCTGCAAGTTTTCCAGCTGATTGATAGCGATCTGCAGGGTCTTTCGCCAGTGATTTTAAAATGACATTTTGTGCCGAGACAGGCAAGTCTGGCTTTTTGTCGATAGGTGGCGGGACAGGTTCATTCAAATGTTTTTGCATCACTGCAAAAGTATTATCCCCAGTGAAAGGAACTTCCCCAATCACCATCTCATAAAGGATGATGCCTAAC
The DNA here is from genome assembly GCA_028284565.1 of Anaerolineae bacterium. The sequence goes on from JANQRM010000070.1 coordinate 12,241, forward strand.
GCATACACATCTGATGCTGGGGTCAGCTCTTCGCCCTTTACTTGCTCTGGCGACATATAGAGTGGAGTTCCAACCACGCCACTCCCAGTTAAATTCACACTCGCATTAAGAATCTTGGCTATACCAAAATCGGCGAGATACACATTTTGTTGTGAATCAAGCAACACATTAGACGGTTTGACATCACGATGAATAACGCCCTTGAGATGCGCGTAATCTAAGGCACTCGCCATTTGTGTCAATAAGCGCACAATCTCTTTCAGCGTGAGCTTCTCAGAGCGGATACGCTGGGTCAGGTCACCACCATCCAAAAAGCGTAAGACCATATATGTGATGTCATCTTGTTCACCATAAGTAATGATGGGCAATATATGTGGGTGTTCGAGGTTTGCAATAGACTTGACTTCATTCTCAAATCGCGTCTTAAAGCTGTCATCTGTTGCATATTGTTGGGGTAAGATTTTAACCGCGACAAAGCGATCAGTATTGGGATCATGCGCCTTATAAACAAACGCCATCCCGCCCTTGCCGATTTGCTCGACCAGCTCATAATCTCCAAGTGTCTTGCCAATCATGCAAACAATGTCCCAACACAGTATGAGAAAGCAAGTTTAGCAAAACACAAAATCAGATGCAAAGTGATTCTTAAGATGGCAATCCAGAATTAAAACGACGAACTAAGTGTCCGCCGTTGAATGATGTATGCAGTTGTACAGCTTGCCGATAGACTAGCTACCGATTGTCTCATCCAAGTTAAGCGTATCGGGGAGTGAATTACCAAGCCACGGAATCTCTCTGCAGTTGAGATGTCCATCTTCAAGGTCAAATTCATACTCAGCGAGGACATCCCCATCCACAAAATCTTGTGCATGACGATCACCAAATCCAGCAATGTCATGAATACGTATGGTAAAGGGACGTGCAGTCGGACGACGGAAGAAGATGGCAGTCGGAATCGTTTCCGTTAGCGTACTTTCAGTAGATTTAGCGATTGCACCTGCTGACACAACCACCCCATTTGCATCATAAATCACGGCTGAGACATAATCATATCCGGCGCGGTCATTCGTGACCATCTCACCTGTGATATCAACTTCCACTAAGAAACGCGACTGACAATTCCCCACCACATTTGACACCGCTTCGATCGTGACTTGATTCGCCCCGAAAACGGGAACAAGAGCAACGATAAAGATGAGGACAATTAATGTTATTCCGAGTAGTCGCCGATAAAGCATGGCGGTTCATCCTTATGGTCTATGTAAGTTTGATGAAAGGTTTTCCTTTCTTGTAATATATCGCAATTGATTGAGGAAAAGCATTAAGGTTTTAATTTTTTATCAATTTTTATATCATAGCCATATCCGTTATGTTTAGGTGATTTCAAGCAACGAGTTCTTTCGAGAAGGAGTAGAAAAGTGACCCATTCAACTCACCCTTCCGATATCGTCTATTTCAATCCGCTGGCTTCAGAGGTAATTGCAGACCCCTATCCCTATTATGAATGGCTACGCAAACATGACCCCGTTCATTGGGGTGCGCCGGGTGATCCGAACAGTCACGGTTGTTGGTACATCACCCGTTATAACGATGCAACTACTATATTGAAAGATCAGCGATTTGGGCGCGAAATCTGGCACATCAACCCAGAACTTGCACAGTCACAAGTCTCGTTAGCGGAGCAACCCCTAGAGGCAATTACACGGCAATGGATGGTACTTCGTGACCCACCAACTCATACACGCTTGCGTCAGCTTGTCCAGCGCGTATTCACACCAAAGATGATTGCTCGAATGGCTCCCCACATTACAGAAATTGCAAACGACTTACTGAATAAACATCTGGATACAGGCACTATGGAAGTGATTAGGGACTTTTCCCTCCCGTTTGCGGTCATCGTAATTGCCGAATTATTGGGCGTTCCGCCTGAAGATCGACAATTATTTTTACCGTGGACAAAAGCTCTGTCCGCTGTAATTGAATTCAAGCAAACAGAGGATGTTAAAAAACAGGGAACAGAAGCAATCCTTGAATTGAATGACTATCTAAGAGGTATCATTTCTAAAAGACAGGATGCCCCACAGGACGATTTGATTAGTGCGTTGCTTGCGCCACAGGATGAGCATCAAGTCATCAGTGAAGAAGAACTCTTGGGAACTTGTACCCAATTATTGTTCGGGGGAAACGAACCGATTGCTCATATGATTGGCAATGGACTATTAGCATTGATACAGCATCCAGAACAACTGACAAAGTGGCGAATCAACCCGAATCTGGCAAGCACAGCAGTCGATGAACTCATGCGCTATGACAGTTCCGTACAGATGACCTTTCGCTATGCACTAGAGGATGTGAATTTTGGTGGAAAACATATTCAACAAGGCGATCTGGTTGCCATTGTATTTGGCTCCGCCAACCGGGATATATATCAATTTCCTAACCCTAACCGTCTTGACTTGTCTCGCTCCCCCAACCGCCATCTCTCATTGGGATTAGGTATCCACTATTGCATGGGAGCCGCGTTAGGACGAGTCGAAGGAGAAATCGCTTTTAATCTCTTGCTGGCGCGTCTACCGAAATTAGCCCTTCAAACGGATGAGCTAGAATGGAATGACACGGTAGCCGTGCGCGGGTTGAAGGAGCTACGAATCACTTTTTGAGTCAATAGTCGCGTATCTCTGGTATACAAACTGAACTTCAGATCGTTCATTAGTTGTTTATCACTCCCTATTCGCAGGCGATTTGAAAAATCGTTACAATTGCCTCCATCTTATTTGAATTGTATAGAAAGTGATGTTGATGATTCTGTTGACATATCGTGCAGGCGATGAACTTCGCTTGGGCGTAAAAACGGACAATGGGGTGTTGGATGTCAATTCAGCATACCAATCTCTAAACGGAGATAAGTTGATTGACAATGTGGATGATTTTTATCGACAGGGGCTGGATTTACTGTCACAATTGCAATCACTCGTGGATCAAGCAAGTGATGAAGAGTTACTTGATGAAATGAGTCTATCCATTGCACCCCTCGTACCCAATCCAAGCAAAGTCCTCTGCGTTGGGTTGAATTACCGTCGCCATGCGGAAGAGTCCGGCTTAAGTATTCCCACAACACCTATCCTATTCTCGAAGTTCCCTAATTCTATTGCCGGACACCAAGAGGATATTCTACTCCCATCTCACATCGAAAAAGTCGATTATGAAGCTGAGCTAGGTGTGGTGATTGGCAAGCGAGCGAAATACGTTTCAGAGGAAGATGCACTCGATTATGTACTGGGCTACTGCAACATGAACGACATCAGTGAACGTGGATTGCAGTGGCTCACCGGACAATGGCTCTTAGGCAAAGCACTGGATAAGTTTCTGCCAATCGGTCCCTACTTGATCACCGCCGATGCCATCCCCAATCCACAGAATTTGACGATTAAATGCTGGTTGAATGGCGAATTGAGACAAGACTCAAATACAAGAGACATGATCTTCAGCGTCGCGGAAATTATCAGTTATGCCAGTCAATACATGACGCTCGAACCCGGTGACGTCATTTCGACAGGCACTCCAGAAGGCGTGATTGACGGAATGGAAGACAAAGTCTGGATGAAAGCTGGCGATACCACCATCATCGAAGTCGAGGGCTTGGGACAACTTAAAAATAAGATGGTGGCGGAATAATCATGGCTAACTCCGTATATTTTGTATCCGGTGCAATGGGTTGTATCGGCGCGTGGACACTCTATCATCTCGTCAAGCAAGGCAAGCAAGTCATCAGCTTCGATTTGAGTACAGATACTCAACGCCTCGACAAGACTCTTCCCAAAGAAGAACAAAATACAATTACCTTTATTCAAGGGGATTTAACCGATTCCGATTCGATTGTAGAGACCTTCGAGAAGCACAGCATCACCCATGTGATTCACCTCGCCGCCTTGCAAGTCCCCTTCTGTCGTGCCAACCCAATTCTCGGTTCACGAGTCAATGTCACCGGCACCGTCAACATCTTTGAAGCCTCCCGACAAAGTGACATCGCGCACATTGCTTATGCCTCATCCATTGCCGTATATGGTCCGCCAGAGCAATATGGAGAAGGACTTATTCCTCATGATGCAAAATTTGACCCACGTACTTTGTATGGAGTCTATAAAGTCGCCAACGAAGGAACCGCGCGCACCTATTGGCAAGACCATCAACTCAGCAGTACTTGCCTCCGTCCCTATACCGTTTACGGAGTTGGGCGCGATCAAGGACTGACAAGTGAACCCACATCTGCCCTCTTAGCCGCCGCCAAAGACGAACCCTATGACATCAGCTTCGGTGGATTCATGCAGTTTCAATGGGCTTCCGATGTAGCGCAACAATTCATTCTTGCCAGCGAACAATCGTTGAAAGGCGCAATGGGCTTCAATCTCGGAGGCACACCCCAATCCGTTTCAGACTTTGCAGATGTGGTCCGTCAAATCAAGCCCAATGCTAACATCACAGTGGCAGAGAAAACTCTCCCCTTCCCTAGGGGATTTGATGACACCAAACTCCGTCAGAACTTCGACACGATTTATGAAACACCTCTGGCAGATGGCATCCAAAAGACCATTGAGCATTTTGAACACCTCCATGCACGAGGTGAAATCTAAACATGACAGCTTCTTTTGTAAACCAAGTCGCCATTATCACAGGAGCAGGCGAAGGGATCGGCTATACAATTGCCGAGATGTTAGCTTCGCATGGGGCATCCATCTTACTCAACGACATTGATGAATCACTCGCTCAAGACTCTGCCAGCAAACTCGTAGAGTCTGGCGGGGTCTGTATCGGTGTCGGTGGTGATGCAGGCGACCCAGAAATTATACAGGGATTTGTCAATCGGGCAGTTGAGGAATGGGGACAGCTCAATATCGTCTGTGCCAACGCAGGGCTGACACTATGGGGTAGTTTTTTCGAGATGACACCCGATAGATTTATGCAGGTGGTCAATGTTAATCTGCGTGGCTCCTATTTTCTGGCACAAATGGGCGCGAAGCAGATGAAAGCCCAAGGCACTGGCGGCAAGATTCTCTTCACCTCGTCCGTCGTCGGGCATCAAGCACACGAAAATCTGTCTGCCTATGCCATAACCAAAGCAGGACTTGAAATGCTGGCACGCAATCTCGTATTAGAGCTATCGCCACATAACATCAACATCAACTGTGTAGCTCCCGGTGCAACCGTGACCCCACGTAACCTAAAAGACAATCCCGAATACGAGGAAGATTGGAGTGAAATTTTACCCTTCAATCGAGCCATCCAAACGGACGACATTGCCAACGCCGCACTCTTCCTGCTCTCCCCACAGGCGAAAAATATTACTGGGCAAACCATCATCGTCGATGGCGGATGGACAGCCACCAGCCCGACACCCGACGAAACAGATTGAGAACACCATGAGCGACAAACCCACCCTAGAAGATATTCTCGGCTCAGCCAGTACCGTCCAATCATCCCGCACCAAAGCCAAACCCCAAAGCGGAAAGCTCCCTCTCACAGCCGACATGCTAAGGCAAGAACCCAGTGGCAACCTCTTTGGGATGACTCAGGCGGTAGGCATGGGCTGGAATCCTGAAGAAGTCAATCGAGAGCAATACCTCATCCTCAGTACGCAAGGGGGACTACGTGCCGAAGATGGTTCCCCGATTGCATTAGGCTATCACACCGGACATTGGGAAATTGGCTTACTCGTCAAAACAGCCGCTGAGACCTTCCGCAAGCAAGGCGGACTACCCTTCTCGGCAACCGTCAGTGACCCCTGCGACGGACGCTCACAGGGGACAACAGGCATGTTCGATAGCCTCCCCTATCGCAATGATGCCGCCATTACCATGCGACGGCTGATTCGTTCTCTACCAACACGAGACGGCGTGATGGGTATCGCCACCTGCGACAAGGGGCTACCCGCCATGATGCAGGCACTCGCTGGCATGTCAAACCTACCGGGCATCATCGTTCCCGGGGGAGTAACACTCCCAGCAATCGACTCCGAAGATGCAGGCATGATTCAATCCATCGGTGCGCGCTTCAGCCATGACCTCATCACCCTTGATTACGCACAAGAAATGGGCTGTCGCGCCTGTGGGTCGGCGGGTGGTGGTTGCCAATTCTTAGGGACAGCCGCTACCTCACAAGTCGTCGCCGAAGCCTTCGGACTCACCCTACCCCATAGCGCACTGAGTCCATCAGGAGAACCGATTTGGTTGGAGATGGCACATCGTTCCGCATTGGCATTGATGAATCTCTATGAGCAGAAAATCGACATTTCACAGATTCTCGCCCCTGCATCTTTAGAAAATGCCATGCTTGTCCATGCCGCTTTCGGTGGCTCGACCAACCTCCTGCTCCATATCCCCGCTATTGCCCACGCCGCCGGATTACCCCTACCAACTGTCGATGATTGGAATCGCATCAACCAAACCACACCCCGCCTTGTCGATGCCTTGCCCAACGGACCTCGCAACTTCCCCACCGTACAAGTCTTCATGGCAGGCGGAGTCCCCGAAGTCATGCTCCATCTCCGTGAGATGGGCTTGCTGAATTTAGATGTGATAACGGTAACAGGCGAGAAACTATCGACAGTATTAGATTGGTGGGAAACGAGTGAACGCCGAGAAGCCGTCCGACAACACCTCGCCAGTTCCGACGCGGTAGACCCGAATCACGTCATTATGGATACCGATTCCGCCCGACAAGCTGGCTTAACCAGCACCGTTATATTTCCTGTCGGCAACATCGCACCCGAAGGTTCAGTCATCAAAGCCACCGCCATTGACCCCACCGTGATTGATGAAGATAGTATCTTTACCCACCGCGCCAGTGTGCGGGTCTTCACGTCGGAGTCCGATGCCATCCAAGCTGTCAAAGGCAATCATGACAAACCCATTCAAACTTATGACATCATCATTCTCATCGGCGGTGGACCATCGGGTACAGGAATGCAAGAGACGGCACAAATCACCTCCGCACTCAAATATTTGCCTTGGGGCAAGACTGTTTCTTTATTGACCGATGCGCGCTTTTCCGGCTTTTCCACAGGCGCATGTATCGGACACATCGGACCCGAAGCCCTCGCTGGCGGACCCATTGGCAAATTACGCGATGGCGATGTGGTCGAGATTATCTTAGACCGCAATCAACTCACAGGCTCAATTAACTTGGTAGGCACAGTCGATGGCAACTTGACTTCAGAGGAAGCTGACAATCTACTCGCCAGCCGAGAGATTCATCCCGATTGTGCGCCTCATACCAAATTGCCCGATGACACCCGCTTATGGGCGGCATTGCAATCTGCCAGCGGTGGTATGTGGCGCGGTTGCCTTTACGATGTTGATCGCATTATCGAGACTTTAGAAGCAGGCATGGAAGCACTGGTTTCTAGGGAAACAGATCAAGTTAAGACCGTGAGGGATTGATTAGCATCTCAGCTTCGCCGTCTACTAAGATCAGGAAGCTACCCTTTATTTGGGCTAACTTTCTCGTAATTGCAAGCACTATATCAACACTTCCTGTAAAGCCTAGATGATCCACTACATCATTGTCATCAAGACCAAGCGTTAATTCTGCGCGATGACCACCACACTCTATCAAAATTGTATCGTTAAAGAAGCTCTCGGTTAGTTGTTTCTGACAATCAGGAAGATTCTTTATAGTTCTAAGCAATTCTTGAATATGAGGATATGCACCTTTTTGAACGGATTTATCAACAATAATTGAAGATGATTTCAGCCACTTCTCCATCTCTGGTTTTTCTGAATAGGGAATTATCAAGAAGCTGACCATTTATCATCATCATCACTAAGGTGCGGATTTATTGACCTTCACTGATAGCAAACAGAATCAGGATTCTTGCCAAAAGGTAATCACGAAATCGTCAAAGTCGCCATCTTTTCCCCCTACAACTTTAAATACCCGCTGTGGATATTGATCTTTCAATGCTAAAGACCACGTTTTGACAAGGATGTTTCCAAAATAAGCGATGTTCTGATAACTCAGATTTTCAAATGGATAGATCAACAAATCTTGAGCTAAGTGGATATGATTCATCACTTTCTCAATTGCTGACAAATCGCAGTTGAGTTTGCTTTTCCATTCATGATAGTTGTTTTTGGAAAACAGATTAGCCAAGAAAATGCCTTCATCGTATAAAATAAACTCAGGATAAAAGAGTCTGGTCACAGTAATTGCAAGGTCTGGCGTGAGTTTATTAGAAGCATAGGTCATAAAATCTATCTTCTCTTGCTGATACCACTCATAATACTCTGGTAATTCAGAAATAATCGGTTTTGGGTTTTGTTCACTCATAATGCACCTTAGGGCAAATTACGCCGAGACCAAGCCCATAAGACCACAAAAAACGTCACGGCGAAGCCAATAAACACACCCACCCCAATCAATATCATATTGCCTAAGTCATTCTGAAGAACTCCGAATGTGAGCGCACCCCCACCGATAAACACCAATATCGCCGAAATCACCAACATCACCGTCAATGGTCCAAAGGCGGGTTCTGGAGTGTCCTTATCATGAATATAGAGACGATAAGATATGCCCGCACCAATTAATACACTCACCAACCCGATGAAGATACCCAGACCTATTTGAGTCAGTTGATTGTCCAAAACAGTCCACCTCTGAAACATATCCTTTCGATGATGCTGTATATAGATTATCACAAAAAGAGACGTTACCCTGCTTATCAAGTTCTTCATTATTATTGTCACCTCAAATTCCTTATCTTTGTCAGCAGATTAAGACTATTTGGGGTTTCCTAACAATAGAAAATCGAACGCGATATTAGTTTGACACAATTTATCCTGCAATATATGCTCTAAGCATCTAAAAGGGTTGGGGACACCACTATGCATACCTACTTATTGCACCAGAAATTGCGTATCTTATTTCGTTTTGGAGCTTTACTCACCATCATTCTGCTAGCTGGAAGCGTTTGGGCTAGCGAACAGCCTCTTGAACCAAAGCTCGACATTTACGACGGTATCCATGATTTTTACCTTGCGGTGGTCAATGAGACTGAATGTCGCACACTCGAACAACGCATCAACGGCACACTTGTGCAGTCGAATCAAAATAGCTGTGCCATCTTTCCGCATCAAAGTCAATTCCATCTAATCATTCGCCATCAACTTGATGATCAAGTTCAACGAGTGTCACTGTATGCCGAGTCATTGACACTTGGCGATTTAACCATGGCATGGGGTAATCCTTCCTATATTCGTCAGTTCGGCGACAATCAGGCAGTATTTATATGGTATCGAAATCAACTGACGATACGGACAGTCATCAATCAAACCAATAACGAAAATCGAGTGCGATTTATCACCATTACACACAATTGATTTGATTGACAGGTACTAACAACCAAATGATTTATGCTTTATGAAGCTTTTGGTAGGTCTTTGTAAGCCACTCCTTGCTTGGTGCATGATAAGGTGCATTGGGGAGTAGAACGCCATCTTGCCATCTCACCGCACCAGACCGTAGCAGTTCTGTAATCAGTGGTCCAATGAAATCTGCAGGCGTAGTTTGAAAGGCATAGCCTGCATAATCTGCAAACCATGGACTCTCATTCAGCAAGTAATCATTCAGTCGTGTCTGAGTCATCCCATCTTCCAGCATAATGGCATAGGTAACGATGCGCTTCATCGCGTGCCATGCGACTTTTTCGGGATGTTCAATCCATTTTTCATAGCGTCGGCGGGCGATGTCGATATGATCCAGCGGTTTGTCCGTCGGCGCACCATGCCCAGAAAACGACCATTTCAAGGGCAATTGTGCCAGCTTATCCAGCGTTTCCAGCATCCGATATATCGCACCGGCTCCTTCACGGAAGATGCCGAGCCACGCCACATCTTCCGCATGGAAGGTATCCCCTGCAATCAGGTAGCCATCCGTATAGAACGAAACATGCCCCAAGCTGTGTCCGGGGGTGTGGATGACTTGAAGGGCGATATCACCAGCATCAATCACATCGCCATCCAATAGCAATCTATCCACTGTATAAGGTTCGATTGCTTGCCTCAACCAATCGAGTGACCATGCTGTGCTATCTCCATGATTGATTTGTAGAGCTTCCCAACGCTGCGCGCCTATCGGGGTTCCATACTGCGTCTGAAAGTAGTGATTCCCCCCTACGTGATCGGCATGATAATGGGTATTAAGTATCATGTTGATGCCTTGTGGATAGACATCCTGCGACGCTAGCCATGCCAAAGTTCGCCGAATATCACTCCCATAACCACTGTCAATGAGGATGGGTTTAGTCCCTTTGATGAGCGTGATATTTGCGCTGGGAAAGGTGTGCTGGAATGGACAAAGCCACGACGGTAAGGTTGTCATGGCTTGAGTGTAACGAGATATTGAAAGCGTGTCTACGATTTTTTCTTTAGCGCAAGCATCCGTTTGGGGTAAATATCCACCCCAAT
>JANQRM010000119.1 GCA_028284565.1 Anaerolineae bacterium
GCGAGTAACTGGGATGAATTCCGTACTGCCCTGCAAGATTGGGATGCCCCCTCACAAAATGTCGTCTATGCCGATGTCGAAGGCAATATCGGGATGCAAAATCCGGGACGCATACCCATTCGCGCCAATGGACATACAGGCGGTCTGCCCATGCCCGGCTGGACAGATGAGTTTGAGTGGCTCGGCTTTATTCCCTATGACAATCTCCCTCGTGTGTACAATCCAGAACGCGGATATATCGCCACGGCTAATCATGCTAATGTTCCACCCGAATACTTCGATCAACTCCGCGACCAACTGAGTGATGAATTTGGTGACGATGCTAATTATGAATACACCCAATTCTGGGCATATGGCTATCGTGCAGAACGCATTGTCGAACTCCTTGAGACCTTCACACCCCACAACAATGACACCTTTAACACGATTTTGGGCGACAATAAGCTCATCAGTGCAGAGGAACTTATTCCCTACTTTGCAGATCTTGAGTTTGACGATTCTGATATCACGGCGGCGCGGGATTGGCTCTTGGAATGGGATTATCAGATGCACATGGACAGCCCCTATGCCGCACTCTATGCCAATGTATGGGTGAGCCTACTCGACCATCTCTTCAATGACCAACTCGGCGAAGACAATGAAGCTGGGGGTGGCAGTAATAATATGTGGGCAACCTATTTACTCATGGATGATCCCGAAAATATTTGGTGGGATGATGTGGACACGGACACAACAGAAACCCGTGACGACATCCTCACTCGTGCCTTTGAAGAAGGTCTAGCTAACACCATCGAACTACTCGGCGATGACCGTAGTGAATGGCAATGGGGGACGTTACATACGACCACCTTTGTCAGTCAACCCTTGGGATTGAGTGGCATTAGCCTCATTGAAGATATGGTTAATCATGGACCTGTCCCAACGAGTGGCAGTACTGCTACCATTAATACCGCTTCATGGAGTGCCAGAAGTGGCAATTTTGAAGTCGGCAGTAGCGTATCGGAGCGTGTGATTTATCACATCGGGGATTGGGATGCGAGTCTATCTATCCATCCCACCGGACAAAGTGGACACCCCTTCAGCCAACATTACAGTGATATGATTGACCCATGGCGTTTCGTGCAATTCAAACCCATGCTCTGGTCACCAGAACAGGTAGAAGAAGCGGCGGTCAATGTCCTCATTCTTCAACCAGAATAGCAATATCAATTGGGGCGTACTGCGTGTGCGCCCTATCCAATCCGGTTGGTAATCAACAAAAGCAATGCACCCAGCAACAACACATTAAAGAAAAATACAACTGATAAGAATGCCCGTTCCCCAGCCGACATCCCTAGGAAACCCTTCGAGGGACGGGCAACTTGTTCCTCTTCCTCATCTCCAAAGTCGATGGGAAAAGGTATGTCTTCAACTTCTTGCTCTCGGCTGTCATCTAATTCACGACGAAGATCATCTAACATCGCTTAATCTCCTAAAAGTCAAAATCTGCCCATAGTGTAGCACAATCTCATGAAATCAACTTGCACGTTTCCACACGCCATTTACCAGATTAAATAGCACAATCTCCTCACGGAAGATGCCCTCCTGTCCGACGATGACCGTCGCCCGGAGTTGGGGTGTGCCGTCTGGTGCAGATTGCATCATTACCGAAGTCACCTCCGTTGGTTCTGGAAACATATTCGCATTAAAACGCGCATAAGCTGTGGTGCGGACTTGTTCATCCCGCGTATCATATAGATTGAGCCAATTGACTTCATCGCGTTGGGCAATCAATTCATCCTCGACCTGCAACCGCCACGTCAAGAAGTCGGTCCAATCGAGATTGGTTTGCTCGACAGGCTGACCAATTGTATTCGCAATCACGTTCATATCGGATTGTGGGGTGAGAGTTCGTAGGAGTTCGCCAACTTTGGCATCACTATAGGTACGAGCAAAGCTATCAATCAAGGAGCTATTCATATCCATTTGAACAAAGCGTCCAACTAACCATGAGACAATCGCCGAGCGCAGATAAACGGCATCCGTTGGATAGGTCGGGGCGAGACCATTGGAGGTGATGTTGACGAGCCGCTCTGCCAATACATTCGCCACGTCTAGTTGGATTTCGCTTTCAAATGGCAAGTCGGTTCGTGCGCCTTCTACAAAGGGGGATTGGATGAGCAATTGCCATGTGTTGTTCTCCGACCAGCGCAAGAGGTCTTCTGTTGTTGCTAAGACATCCACATTAATCTTGGGCAAATCGGTGCATCCCAATGCCGGACATGCCCATGCAATCCAGCTATCGAGTTGCGTCGAGAGTGCATCGGCAAAGGGTTCATCGACGGCTTGATAACGCACGTTCACATGCTGACCCAGATGCGTATTTGTCTCTCCCCAGAAGGTATAATCTGGGGGGAGATGTCGCCAGCCATCGCTGTATCGCCAATAGAACCAGACCCGTGTATAGGGGACACCATTAATAATCTCTTCGACCAAAACACGTCCACGTTGTCCATCAATCTCGGTATCCAGCACCCGCCCGATGAGCTGAATATCCTCTGTCGATTTGAGTTCTTGATAATCCTCAAAGGTCTGTTCTTGGACAAGATACCATTCGTTGGTTGCGCTCCGTTGCAATGCCATAAAGGTGGCGTTATCGCCAATCCGCAACGCCCCCACTTCGGCTTCCACAGTCTCGACAAGCAAATCTCCCAGTTGTTGTTCAGCGGCTGACAATTGATTCACCACCGCATAGACAATTCCACTGGCTATGCCAACGAGTATCCCCACGAATAGGAAAAAACGAATTAAGCGTCTGCGTCGGGTGCGTTTGATGTCTTCATCTTCGCCTTTGGATTTTCCGGCTTGGCGGGATTCAATCTCCCAATCCAGTTGGATTCCCATCAGTGTCCTTTGCTACTCCTGTTAAACTCACGTCGCCTGCGAATAGATGTTGCATTGTGCCATCGTCTTGTTTGACGAGCAATGCCCCATTGGTCATGACATCCACCGCTTCCCCGACGATTCCTTCAATTTCGACCCGTTGCCCCAATGTCGTCAGTCGGCCCTTCCAAGCCTCGAATAATGCTTTTGATCCAATTTGTGCTGACCAAACATCCACCCGAGACAAGAGATAGTTTAGCAGTTCAATGCGATTCAGTGATTCATTGGTGGCCGATTCGAGTGTGGTTGCCGTGTGTTCGACATCTGTCCCACGAAAGTCATTGCGGACATTGACGCCCATGCCCAAGACTACACCTCTGAGTTGGTTATCGTCCCACACCGCTTCTGGCAAGATACCCGATACCTTCTTTCCAGCAAGCTGCACATCATTTGCCCATTTGATACCAACATCGGGGATATGAAGATATGCAGCCAATTCAGCGACAACGATGCCCCCTAACATGCTGATTTGATGGACATATTCGAGTTTAGGATGCAATATTAATGACACAGCCAATGCGACATTGGAGGGGGTATACCAGATACGACCTTTACGTCCGCGACCTTTGCGCTGTTCATCCGCAATCACAACTGAACCTGTGGATGCGCCTTCAATTAACCATGCTTTGGCAAGGTCATTCGTACTTGCGACGGATTCATAATAGCGAATAGCGCGCGGCGCGAGAGCTTGTTGTAAGCGTTTTTGAGATAGTTCCATTCGGTCTCATTGATATTAATTGAGCAAACAGGGTTTGAATCTGGTTTGTGAAATGTTGGTTTTGATTTTTGTTGCCGGCAATGCACACTGTTTTTTGGCAAGTGAGCAGGCGGTTGTTGCCGTTTGTTGCCATTACTCTGATGATAAGTAAGGATTTGGTTTGTTTTTGATTTGAGATACCAAAGCCATTGGATGTTTACCAATTGATATGAAACATAAGTTCTAATTCTGCTAAAAATTGTGAGGCAAAGTCAATCATTTAGAACAATCACATATTCACTATTCTATCAAGCAATCTATAATGGATGCCATGCAGAAAGTAGTCTATTTATCATGAAACAACTTTATACCCCTTGGCGCATGTCTTATATTAAAGGTGAGAAAAAAGTGGTAGATGGTTGTGTCTTCTGTCATAAGGTTGAGCATCCTGATGACGATATGAGCGAGTTCGTCATCGCGCGATGTGAGCATGTCTATGTCACACTCAATCGCTTCCCTTATACCAATGGGCATGTGATGGTTGTGCCATATGAGCATATGACATCGCAAGAGGAGTTACCCGACGTAGCCCTCACCGATTTGATACTCACAGTTAATAAGACACTCTCAGCCTTACGCAAGCTATATAATCCCGATGGGTTGAATATCGGCGCGAACATTGGCTCGGCGGCGGGAGCAGGTATTGCACAACATTATCATTTTCATATTGTCCCGCGCTGGAATGGTGACTCGAATTTCATGAGTGTGGTGGGAGAGACACGTCTTATCCCCGATGAACTGGAAACAACCTATACAAAACTCAAGCAGGTTTGGAATCAATTACACACAAAGGATGAATCATGACAACGAATGGCGAAAACGGACGGGAAGCGGTCATCTTGGGCAGTGCACGGACACCACAAGGACGTTTTTTGGGCGCATTAACTCCCCTCTCTGCCGCCGAATTGGGCAGTGTGGCATTTGGGCAAGCCGTTAAACGCAGTGGCATTGACTCGGGTGATGTTCATGAAGTCATCGTGGGGAATGTCGTCAGTGCGGGTGTTGGACAAGCCCTTCCCCGTCAAATCAGCATTGGTGCTGGCATTCCTGACACGGTGGGGGGCGTAGCTGTGAATAAGGTCTGTGGGAGTGGCTTAAAAGCGGTCATGCTCGCCGCAAGTGGGATTAAAGCTGAGGATGGCGACCTGTATCTGGCAGGTGGTGTCGAGAGCATGAGCAATGCGCCGTATCTGGATGATAATTTACGTACAGGCAATAAGTATGGGCATGTGCAGGTGCGTGATTCGTTGCAACATGATGGCTTATGGTGTTCGTTTGAAAATTGGGTGATGGGCAATGCCGCAGACTTCATTGGCAAACAACTTGAGGTCACCCGTGAAGAGATGGACGAGTTCGCGCTACGCAGTCACCAACTTGCCGCCAAAGCCACCGATGAAGGCAAACTCAAGAAAGAAATCGTCCCGGTCACGATTAAAACCCGCAAAGCCGAAATTATCATTGATGAAGATGAGCCAATTCGGCGAGATACCACGATGGAAGCCTTGGCGAAATTGCGTCCGGCATTTGAAGCTGATGGACAGGTCACGGCTGGGAATGCCCCCGGATTGAATGATGGCGCATCAGCATTGGTCGTCGCCAGTCGGGATTATGCCGAGAAAAACCGACACGCCCCTATCGCGCGCATTGTTGGTTATGGTCATGCGGCTGTCGAACCCAAGTGGATTTTCTATGCGCCTGTGAAAGCTGTCCCAATTGCCCTCGATAAAGCTGGCTGGTCTGTCGATGAGGTCGATTTATTTGAATTCAATGAAGCCTTTGCCTCTCAAGTGCTGGCGGATATGCGCGGCTTAGAACGTGATGGCTATCCGATTCCACTCGAAAAAATAAATGTGCATGGCGGTGCGATTGCGTTGGGACATCCTCTCGGAGCGAGTGGTGCGCGGGTATTGATTACGCTCATCCATGCACTTGAAGATCGTGGCTTGAAGAAAGGCATTGCGGCACTGTGCTTGGGCGGTGGTGAAGCGGTGGCAATGGCGGTTGAGCTAGAATAAGTTCAGCAACAAATCTGATGCGACGACGCTTGCAGACAATGGAATGGGGTTGGGTATTTGCCCTGCTCTTGCCATTGATTGGTATCCTGCCGACTTTAAGTGATGGGATTGCCAATGGTGCGGATGCGCCCTTCCATATGCATCGTATCTTCGCGATGGGTGAGTTCTTCGAGCAAGGCAATCTCTATCCACGCTGGGTCCCATATTTTCATATGGGTTATGGCTATCCGATATTCAATTATTATGCGCCGGGGGCGTCTTATCTGGGTGGGATATTGGCGTGGGCGGGAATACATGCGACAACTGCGTATAACCTTGTCAATGCGTTGGCATGGATGCTGGGGAGTGCTGGAGTTTATGCGCTGGCTCGCCTGTGGATGCCCTCTCGATTGGCGATTTTGGGATGTGCACTCTGGGTCTTTGCCCCGTCTCGATTTTTTGAATTCTGGTGGCAAGGCAGTCTGGCACAAATCGTCGCATCATCCTTTATCCCATGGACATTCTATAGTCTCATCAAAACCGTGCGTGAACCCAAAGCCATCCATTCATTATCCATTGCCGTCAGCCTAAGTGGAATCGCGCTTTCGCATACACCGATGACCTATATCACGAGCTTATTTATTGCGCCGATGGTGCTGGTGGTGCCTTTGTTTCAGTCACGGAAGACCATCATCAAGACGTACAGTTATCTAATTGGCGGATTGGTTCTTGGTGGAGGATTATCGGCGATTTTCTTGTTGCCAGCTGTGCTGGAATTACCCTATGTACAAATCAGTGGGGGCTTGGCGAGTACGGTTGACTATCTGGAAAGCAAATTCCTACAACCTTGGGAGTTGTTCCAATTTCCACAGTTGATCGACCGAACTGACCTGTTTGTGGATATGCCACGTACATTGGGATTGGTCGGCGGGGTATTGAGTCTGCTTGGCGTTATAGCATTGGTCTGGAAACGGCATGTTCGCTTGGCATTGGGACTGGCTGTTGGCTTGGGCTTTGTAATCTTTATGACCGTATCAGCGTCGGTTGATATTTGGCTGGCTATTCCACAATTCCAAAATTTGCGCTTTCCTGAGCGATTTTTGCGTGTCGGCACTGTATTTATCGCTATATTAGGCGCATCGAGTCTGTGGCTGATTCCAATGCGTTGGCGGATGGTTGGTTTGGTTGGGATGTTGAGTCTCGTGATATTACAAGCCATGCCACTTGTTCAACCCCATGAAGATTTCAAGCGATGGGAAAATCTATCCGCCAAAGATGAAATCCTGATGGAACACAATGAGAATAACTGGGGGACAACGGCTTACAATGAGTTTGAGCCGATTTGGGGCGAACACGTTCCCTTTGGTTTACCGCCGGATTTGACACTCTATGAAGAGTCGCCTCTTGCGGTTCGCCTGTTGGAAAGTGATTTGGTCAACTTCGCTGATAACCTACAAGCCACTCAAATTGATTACTCTACTGTGCAAGTCACCTTAGGATCACCCCAGACGATTCGCTTTCGTCAATTTTACTTTCCCGGCTGGGAAGTGATGGTGAATGATAAACCTGTTGAACCCTATGCCGAAGAAGCACAAGGATTATTGACTTTAGATTTACCTGCTGGCGAATCGACGGTTGCTGTCTGGTATAACGGGACAACTTTGCAATGGATAGCCACTTTCATCACACTAGCCAGTATCGGTGTGAGTATCGTCATCCTGTATCGACATTGGAGACAACCCAATACCAAAAGCGAGACATCCACACACATCGGTTTGACATGGACATATGGCATCAGCATATCAGTTGGCATTGTGATATTTGCAATCATAAATCAGACAATTCTATTGCCATCAGGAATTTTCCATCACGAGTCACCGGCCGATGAGCCAATTTATCTGCATACACGGACGGAAGTGGACTTTGGCGAGACGATTAGTTTGCTAGGCTATACCTTAAATCAGGATGCGATTTCGGCATCAGCACCCCTTCAAATTACACTCTATTGGTATTCGGATACGCCTATTCACAACGATTTGTTTTCCCTTGTTCAACTGGTCGATTTACCAGTCAGTGAGGCATGGGCAATCAGTTCTTCGATCACCCCGATTGAAGTGTCACCGGAACGCTTTCGGTCAGATATTCACCTACTTGAACTCAAGGAGGATGCCCCACCTTATGTCGGACGTATTTCGGTGCAGATGGTCAATCGAGCGACGGATGAACCGCTATTTTTAGGTGATGGTTCAGATAGATTACTTTTAGAGCCAATCATACAGATTCACGGTCAAACAGACACCAGCCGACAAGTTCTGAATTATCAGCTTGGGGGGTCGATTGAACTAAACTGTGCTTCTGTGACAGCACATGATGAACGCTATCAAATTGACCTCTTCTGGCATGTCATCGGGAATATCGAGCGAGATTGGGTGGTGCTAGTGCATGGCTTGGATAGCGAGGGCAATATCATCGAACAGAATGACAAAGCACCGCTAAATAATCAATATCCGACATTCTTCTGGCAAAGCGGACAGACCTTGCAGGATACACATTCTTTATCCTTGAATGAGGAACTCAGCCATGTTGCGCTGGGGTTGTATACACGCGAGAACTTAGCGAGGATGCCGATAACCCAAAATAGCGAGCCTGTGCCAGATAGTCGCATTGTGTTGCCTTTGTGGGACGAAACATGCCAAACATAACGGCGTTTACAAAGCGGGATGGATTGTGGCTCTTGCTGATACTGTTGGTAGCGAGTGTCTTGCGCTTTGGTGAGCCGGGGATTGTCGAGTATTTCCATGATGATGCGATGGTGACAACTTTAGCTCAAGAGATGGTCGCTGGTGAGCGTTTTCCCGTGACGGGAATCATCTCATCGACAGGCATACCAAATCCACCAACCAGTATTTATGTCATGGCGATACCTTTTGCCCTATCGAGTCAGCCGATGGTGGCAGTGCTATTCATCATGGGGCTGAATGTGCTGGGTGTAGGCTTGTTGTGGGGGCTAAGTCATCGCTATTTCGGGCGAATTATCGGACTTGTGGCGGGATTAGCTTATGGGGTAAGTCCATGGGCGGTATTTTATAGTCGCAAAATTTGGGCGCAAGATTTTCATACCCCCTTTATTTTGTTGGGCTTATGGCTTGGCATTTATGGCTTCTGGAAAGCATCAACACGGGCTGAAGCTGAAGGCTGGTCGAGACACCATATTGCACAGATGTTATGCTTGCCGATTTTGCTCTTTGGGATGCAGATTCACTTTGCGGCTTGGGCGTTGTTGCCTTTATATCTGTTGCTGTTGTGGCAGGGCAGAGACCACGTTTCTTGGCGGGCGTTGGGCTTGAGTTTGCTGTTATCCGTGTTGGTGATGATGCCTTATGCAATCGGTTTGCAACAGACATTGGAGCAAGACCCAAATCGAATCAGCGATGCGGCTAGTCGGTCATCGGAAGGCGGATTGAGCATTGCCATTGAGGCATGGGAAGATACATTCAACAATGCAACAGGCTTGGGCTTAGAGACATGGGTTGCACCAGATCAGATTGAATCTATACAGCAAACAATTCCACGATTGGATTTGGCATGGTGGGTGTTGGGTGGATTGGCTGTTCTTGGTGGAATCTGGTTAATCCACAAAAGACATCGTTTCGTAGGCTTGATATTACTATGGGCATTGTTGCCATCCGTGTTATTGACACCAACATGGACAGAGGTGTTTCCGCATTATTTTGTAGCAAGTATTCCGGCGGTGATGGTTCTAATAGGCTTGGGCTTTACATGGTTGCGGGAGGTTGTGCCGAAAGCAAATTTGATTCGTCCGATTTTGGTTGTGGGTTTGGTGTTGATTTGGCTGAGTCAAGTCATATGGTGGCGAGGGTTGTTGAGCTATTTGAATACAACTGAGGTGTCGTATCCAGGATTTACAACACCGTTGCATTATCTGGAATCTATACGAGATGAATTGCTACAGTATGAGGATATCGTGGTTGTGAGTCATGGGATGGCGTGGAATTTGCATCATGAAGTGGCAGTGTGGGAGACCTTATTGGCGGGTGAGTTCGAGTGTGTGCGGACGTTGCAGGGAGATGGTTATGCCGTGTTTCCAGAGCATGAATTTGCGGTGATGATTGCACCAGACGCACCTGAGAATGCGATTGACAATTTATATATAAAAGATGAGCCAAGTCTTTTTCCAGTGCGGGAAGATGGTGGGGAGTATAGGATTTATACCTTTGAATCTGCACCTGAGTGGGACGGCGAAACGATTCAATCCATTGAGCCAGTATTATTTGATAATGGTGTGCGGTTGATTGGCTACGGATTGAGTGAGAATCGAGTCGTCTTGCAGTGGCGTTTACCAGCAGAGGCAA
Organism: Anaerolineae bacterium; assembly: GCA_028284565.1. The sequence goes on from JANQRM010000119.1 coordinate 10,047, forward strand.
AGGGCTTGGACTATCAATATACGAGCCAGTTGTTGACTGCAGATGGCGAGCGTGAGGGGCAATATGATGCGCCATTTTGGCATGGTAGGCATTGGTGTGCGGATGATGTGTTGTTGACATGGGGCAATGTTAATATTCCAGAGGAAGCAACAACGCTACGAGTAGGTATGTATATTTTGGGTACTGGAAAAGATGCAGGGCAGTATTTTAGTGCGGATGTGTTGGATGTGATGGGGAATGCGACAGGTCAGTTTGTTGATATTGATTTGAAAGTAACGAGTGAGGAGTGAGGAGTGTACAAAAGTAGGATAGTGAAAAATTTGAAGAGTTGATGATTCAAACGAAGTTAGGAGAAGTTAACGGAAATAGGAGGCGTGATAAACAGGCAAAAACAGGGCGATTAATAATTCAGATTTGATTTTTTAATATTTTTCGTGAGAGTTTAAGACATTGATGAAGGGTTAGTTGTTAGCTTTCGTCAGTAGATTCGGCATCCGGGTCATCGGGACTATTGGTAGGTTCAGGTGTGGGTTCTTCCACTTCTGATTCATCTGTTGCCTCCGCCGTTGATTCCGAGGTGCTTTCGGCGGTGGATTCTTCTGTCGATTCGGGGTCGAGGGCTTCGAGTTCTTCTAATGGAATAATGAACATATCGAAGAATTCTTGTTCGTCCTCCACAATAGCTTCGTATTCAAGGCGTGGGAGTTCATCGCCATCATTGAGATACCAGCCGACTCCGATACGAAGCGTATCAAAGTCAAAGTCGTCCTCTTCATCGCCGAAGTCATGCACGGTCACATAGCTTTCACCCCACCGCCAATAGTGGGTTGGCAAATCGGGGAAGGTATCGCCCTGTGCCACAATGTTGTCTTCTTCATCCAAGATATGCACGAACACGGTGTAATCTTCTGTTGGCGAACCGTTAACTGTCCATGCCAAGATGAGATCATTAGCTTCTGTATCTAGGCCAACATGCGTGAGTTGCAGGGTAGCATCAAAGCCGGGGCGTTGCTCTTGGGGAACGGGTTTAAGTCCCATGCCTTCGAGGCTAAAGGGCGTGCGTAGGGCAACAACTGCCCCCATCTTGAGCAACACATTATCAATCAGGCGATTTTCTGTGTTGGTGATGAGCAGGAATTCATTCGTTTCCCGATTCCACCAATCAATTTTGAGACGAATGGGGTCGCGTCCGAAAGCGTTGGAGAGGATGGGAATTTGATACCTATCGGGATAGATACCTCCCTCTTGCCATGTGCTGGTGCGGAGAAGACCCGCTCCGGGGAAGGTATCGACTGTGCCGATGACCTCGCCGTTGGGTTTGACCAAGTTCAATGCCAAGCTGTAATCGGTTTCGGATTGTTCGAGGACTTCCCAGTACAAAGTAACCGTTGCCGATTCACCGGGTTGGTAACGACGGTCAACGTGACTGTAGCCAATCAAGGCTAAATCCCCAAAGCTAGCATATACGGGAATCGCGCTATCTGGGACTTTTTCAACTACTTGAGGCGGAGCATAGTTGGGTGCGATGGTGGATAAGGGAACAATGAGTGCAATCAAGCCAATGAAGCGGGCGGGCCACATCACCCCTTCGCGTAATGTATCGGCGGGTACAGCATCTTCGGCGCGGACGAAATCGCGGTCTGGTGGACGCAAAGTAAACAAGAGCCACCAAATGACTTCGATGAAACCAACCGCTATCAGGGGACTAATCGCCGTGATGAAGGGAAAGAGTGATTGTCCGCGCGAGGCAGGAGTCTGTGCGGTCCAAATGAGGATGCCGATAATCCCCAAGAAGAAGATGAGATAGAGGATACCCAAATTGACCAACTCATAGCGCGCATAGGCAAAGTCACGGATGGCAAGTAATTGCATCACCAAGAAGATGAAGCCAATGATGGCGAAGAAGACCATCAAGTCCATGAGGATGTAGAACATGGGCGAGGTTTGAATGTTGAATACGCCGAAGACCCCCCAATAGGACAAGCGGAAGTCTTGGAATTCGCTAAGCAGGATACCGACGTTAAAGCCTTCGGGTCGTAGAACGGCGATTTGCGCCATCATGCCCGTGCCAAAAGGTTCACTGTAAAGATTGAGATTGCGAAAGATCCACCAGCCAGAAATGACCACAAAGAACGCGAGCGTTGCGCCTGCGAAAATAAGCAGTCCGCGTTGGTCGCCATGCTTGCGATAGGTATAGTAGCCTGCGATGACAATCAGCGGAATCAGGAGATAAGCACTTAAATCGGTGAGAGTCGCCAGTGCAAATGCCCCCGCCAATGCGAGTGTCCAGCGTAGGTCAAAACTAATGCGAATCGTCCGTAAGAGCAGGTAAACCACAAGACTATTGAGTGCCATTGCTAAGGAGAGGTTATTCACCGATGCCGACATAAAGAGGAACATCGGGTTTAATCCTACCAAGATTGCTGAGAGTGCTTTGACAATGGGGCGTTGTGGGGCGATGAATTGGGCAATGTGATAGGTCGAAATGATAGTAATTACACCGAATCCAATGCTGACAGCACGTAGAAGATAGACCGCTAGGGCTGTGCCTTCTGGCGCAGGATGCGGATTCTCGCGTAGCATGATGTTCTTGTTGCCGAAGTGATCGAGGCTGTTTTGGACAACATGCGGGTTGCGAATGCGGTAGGAATCGACATCGGTGATGTCAATTGGTGATATAACGACAGAACTGAGCAAATAGTAAAGTGGCGGTTGGCTACCGACATAGCCATAGTTGGTCACATCAGCCGTTGGGTCTTGGACTGGGAGCTCGCCTGTCTCCACAACATATTCCACCATGCCGAAGTGCAAGCGTTCATCGGAGGCTTCAAAGATAGGGGTCGCCCAGAGGTAGAGGAAGGAGAATATTACATAAAACAAGACAATCCATTGCAAGGTTGAGAGAGGTAAATCAATGGATTGGAACCATCGCCATGCCCGAATGACCTGTCGAAGTCCGAGTTGGAGGAGTTCAGTCAGGCGGTTTAGGTAGGGTGTTAGGCGAATGGCGAGTTCTTGTAAGCGTGC
>JANQRM010000130.1 GCA_028284565.1 Anaerolineae bacterium
ATTGAGGGTGATGAGGATTTGACGTTTAATGTTGGAGATGGTGGCTTGTTGCGCTTCGTCGCGTCCGACTTTGCGAGCGAGGCGTGATTTGACTGCCACAAGTAAATCATCAGCATCAAAGGGCTTCTTGAGATAGACATCTGCGCCTAATAGACTGCCCTTATGCACATCTGTTTTTGCACCTTTCGCCGTCAAAAAGATGAAGGGAATATTGACCCATTTCTGTTCTTGGCGGACTTCTGTCAAAAAGTCGTAGCCATCCATGTGAGGCATCATGATGTCGGATACGATGACATCTGGTGGATTATCTTCATCGACACGCATCAAATCTAAGCCTTGTAGCCCATTCTGTGCGGTCATCACATCATAATCTTCAAGTTCCAAGATTTCACGGATACCCGAAAGCAGATGGACATCATCTTCTACTACTAAGACCATTGGTTTCGACATTGAATCCTCACTTGCCGATACTTATCTGAGATAGTTCGTTATGGGTCAATCATAACGCAATAGTGCAGGTTTCAACCTTAAGGTTTCTGAATGTCTTCATTTAGGATTAATCACGCTGTCGCCGATGAATTGCCAAGCAATCATTCAGCAGTGCCACGCCTGTCTCTGATTTGCCTGCACCTGCGCCGATGAGGGTGACATCCCCTAACAAATCCGTCTCAAAGGTGATGGCGTTGGTGGCATTGCGGACACTCGCTAGGGGGTGATTGCGTGGGAGGCGCACTGGACGCACATGCCCGCTGTCTGGGGTGGCAGTGGCTATGAGCTTCCATGTCTCGCCTTCGGTCCGCGCTACTTGGATCATTTCGGTGGTGATATGGATGATACCTTCAACAGATAAATCCGACATTTTGAGGGACTTGCCAAATATCGCATTGGCGAGGATTAATACCTTGCCCGCCGCGTCCCAGCCTTCGACATCGCCACGGGGGTCGGCTTCGGCATAACCCAGTTCTTGTGCCTGCTGGAGTGCCGATTCATAATCGAGACCGCCTTCCATCTGCGTCAGGATGTAATTGGTTGTCCCATTGAGGATGCCTTGTGCCACGCGAATCGAACAGCCTGCGAGAGCCTCTTGTCCGGTTTGGATGGCGGGTGTTCCTGCCATGACGGTGGCTTCGAGACGGACTTGTCGCTGATTACGCTTGGCACGAGTCATGAGTTCATCATAGTAGAGCGCGACGGGTCCCTTGTTAGCGAGGACAAGGTGCTTGCCGGAAGCGATGCCTGCAAAACAATAATCGAGGGCGGGTTGAGCTGTTTCCAAATCCGACAGACTGGCTTCGAGGAGAACATCCGCCTCGCTTTGTTGGATGAGTTGCAATACATCCCATCCCCGCTCTAAACCTTCGCTATCGGGGTAATGGTCGAGGTGTCCTTGTGTGATGGCGTCTAATAGCGCAGTGGGTTGCAAACCATCGGGATGATAGAGGACTCCGCGTGAACGGGTTGCTACACCAACAATGATCAGTGAGATATTATGGCGTTGGCGATATTCGTCGGCTTTATCCCGCACAATCTCGACAAAGCCCTGCCCGACAACCCCAAAACCAATCAATATCAGACGCATAACAACCCTCTCGCTGGTTCAATGAGAAATGGGGAGAGTGTAGCACATTTAGTTGCGGGTGGCTGTAATTTTGCTAGCACGTAGAAATAGGGTATTTGAAGCAGGTGGATATATGAAAAGTTGCTATCGTAATCTGTGACCTCCCTCAACAGACTTGACACAACCGATTTCGGTCTCAAGCCAGTTTAGCCATGCAGTAATCGTTTGTCTGCGACGAGGAATTGTGCTACTAGAATAACGTGGACTTCCATCGGGTTTGGTCACCGAAGCAATTAGATGTTCTATCTCTGCATTCGCAATAATTTTACTTGAATCATGAGTAGAAATCAGTTCAACAAATATCCACGAATTAATGACTGACTTAACCAAAATATCTTGCTGGTTTTCAATGGATTGGGACATTAAGTGATGACCGACAGGTGTTAGCTCATAGTGTCCTTGTTCGTAAACAATCAGCCCTAGATACTCACCTGCTTCTCGATAGTAACTGGTTTGGCGAGACTCAAAGCCAAAGTAATCCGTAATCTCATCGGGTTGATTAATTTCAACCGCTACCAATTGAATTAACTCAAATATTTTATTCAGGTCGTTTGCTTGCGGAGCCAAGTCTCGGCGATCAGACTTGAAGTCGCCATCTAAATAGTCGTGAATCAGGGCTTTTTTAGTTTGTCCTATACGATAGTAGACACATTCCTTCAAGTAGATACTGGCTGGCGATAGGTCTTCATCAAATGCATATTCATAAAAACCGAATAGGCGTTGCTGAACACTATAGAACAGAAAGAGGTTGCGAATATTTTTTTGCGTTACTAATGATTTGAAGTGACGATATGGGTAGTAGATTTGACGGAGGTTATAGGAGTTGGGAATGCCAATCTTTGCCTCAATCAAAACAATATCATGTATGGCTTCATAGCCTGCATCAACTTCAATTTGAACACCTTCCACTTCAAAATCAATGTCTGAGAAATGGAACTCAAATTTGGCTGTGCGTTCACGTCCACGAATAGTCTGATACATAGTTGTGATGTTCAGGAACTGATGAAGCATCCCAGCATTAAAGGCTTGGTCAATATATTGTGCTTCACTGTAGCCTCTCCCCTGAGTCATCAGCGGAAACGGATATTTTGGAGTGAAGTTTTCAATTGTCTGGCATTCGTCAGCAGAGATAAACAAATCACTGGGAAAGAGCGCATAACGTCCATTTTGGATGGGTAAGAGCGTGTAGTTTGCTTTTTTGAGAGGTAGAGGCAATTGCTCAGGTGTGTCGAACTTCGCCATTAGACGCGGTTCTCGCTGACCATGATGTTTCAAATCTTGAGCGTCAATTTCATAGTAGTTGCCATTTAAAGCTGTGTTGGTGCTTTCTAAGTATCGTTGCCAAGCGACATCATTTTTAGTCATTGAAGCACTTATTTAAAAGTTGGCAATCAATAATTCGTTGATAAATCCACGTTTCTTACCATTGCTATTGATGACTCGTCGTGCTTGAACCGTATGTATTCGATACCCGTATCCATCGTACAAATCACGGATTGCAGGAACATCCGAATTACTGAGCATCACTAAACACTCTCTTTCGTTCAGGTGATGGAATAATTCTGATAGACGAATTTGGTCTTCTGCACTGAATCCATTGTTTGTATAACCCGTAAAATTGGAGGTGGCGTTCAATGGTGCATAGGGTGGATCAAAATACACGAAATCATTGGCTTCACAACAATCTCGAATCCATTCAAAATCTGCCGATCTTAAAAGTGTGTTTTGTAATCGCTGACTCGCATTCATGATACCATCGACATCACGAATTTTCGGATTTTTGTAGCGTCCAAACGGTACATTAAATCTGCCTTGCTGGTTCACGCGATATAAACCGTTGAAACAAGTCTTATTTAAAAAAATAAAGCGTGCAACTCGTTCAATTGATGAGAGTTCAGCGGGATCAAGACTTCTTACTTCATAGTAGAAATCTTTGTCATTATGGTAATTTTGTAAAGCATCAATCAAGTCCTCTGGTTCATCACGTACGATCGTATAGACTTCAATTAACTCATAGTTTATATCAGACAAGATAGCAGATGAAGGATTTAGCAAATAATATAATGCTCCTCCACCTAAAAAAGGTTCAATATAGCGTTTATAATCCTTCTTTTGAGGTAGGTATTCGGCGTATTGAGGGAGGAGGCGTTGTTTCCCACCTGCCCATTTTAGGAAAGGTTTTACTTTAAGTGTCATATACCTTACTTTGTTAGACTGTCTTTTACAATTGTGGAACAAAAAATCTAAAAGAGCAACTGCGAGTCGAAGATTTACTGTATTCTTTCCGACTTTTCTCCGCTTCGTTATAATACCCTGCGTATTCAACGAATCTGAATCCAACCAACTCATGCACCGATTTCGCTTCCAACGCATTCCCCTGTCTGAGAGTAGCCTGCTCTTAGGGTTAGCTGTGGCAGTGGGCTTGGCGACAGGGGTGGGGGTGTGGGTGTTCCGTGAGGCATTCCACTTCTTTGAAGTCCTCTTTTTAGATCAACTGGCAGAGGGTGTGATTGGTCACGCGCTGGAGTCGGCTGGGATTGACCCGCGCCTGAGCATTGTGATTGTGTTGGGGATGGTAGGATTGCTTGTCGGCGGGCTGATGAAGGTTTTCGTTGGGTATGAGAAATATCATGGTGTCTCTGGCATTATGGAATCCGTTGCCTTGCTGGGTGGACGCTTGCCCTACAAGAAAATCCCCTTCAAAGCACTCGCATCGGCATTGTCATTGGGTGCGGGGGCATCCGTGGGACCGGAAGACCCTAGTGTACAAATCGGCTCGAATATCGGCTCGTTTTTCGGACAATGGCTGGGGGTGAGCGAAGAACGGGTGCGTCTGTTGGTGGCGGCAGGGGCGGCGAGTGCGATTGCGGCGGCGTTCAATGCGCCCATTGCAGGTGTCTTCTTCGCGCTGGAAGTCATTTTAGGTGAATTCACGACTCGTTCCTTCTCAACTGTGGTGTTGTCGGCAGTGATTGCATCCGCTTTTATCCAAGCGGTGGACTCTGGCAATCCTATTTTCGGCAGTCTCGAATATACGCTGGGTGATCCGGCACAGTTGCCCTTTTATGTGGTGTTGGGCTTTGGGTTGGCACTGTTCTCGTCGGTAGCGATTCGCTTTTTCCATTGGCAAGCAGACTTCTGGCACAATCATATTCGGCTACCCTTGCCCCTCGAAACGGCACTGACAGGTGTGGTTGTCGGATTGGTTGGTGCGTTTATCTTCCCACAAGTCTTGGGACCTGGCGAAGGCTTTATGCACGATGTCCTCACCGGACACGAAAATCTGGCGACTGAACTGTTTATTGTGTTGGGAATCGCCAAGTTGATTATGACTGCCATCAGTCTGGGTGGTGGATTCGTGGGCGGAGTCTTCGCACCAACCTTGTTTATGGGCATCACACTCGGCACAGCTTATGGTCAATTGGTGGGACGTTTGGCATCGGTTGAGGTAATTGGGAATCCGCAAGCCTATGCGATTGCGGGCATGGCAGGTTTGATGGCAGGGATTGTCCGTGCGCCGATTACTGCAATTTTGCTGGTGTTTGAATTGACGGATGATTATCAGCTCATACTCCCGATTATGCTGACAAGTGTCGTCTGTGTCTTTGTTGTCGAGCGCATAGGTCCAGCGGGGATTTATGTACTGAGCCTGCTTAAGCATGGGGTGCGTTTGCAAGAGGGGCGTGATGTCGATTTGATGCAGGGTGTGCTGGTGGAAGAGACGATGCTCCAACCTGCACCGTCGATTTCGTTTCGTGCCACTCTATCCGAATTACGAGATGCCTTGAATGATACGAATAGCCGTGCCTTGCCAGTGGTCGATGACAAAGGCGAATTGGCGGGGATTGTCACTCTGAGCGATTTACAGCGTGTTTATGAGCAGTCAATTGCCGACCCGAAAGTGGATGTGAAGCAGTTGGCGGTTGGCGACATCCTCACACCGCGAGTGAAGACAATTGCACCCGATGATGTGTTATGGCGGGCGATTCGGGTGATGGGGACGGATGATATTGGGCATCTGCCTGTTGTCTCAGTGAGTAACCAATTAGTGGGGCTGTTGCGACGGCAGGATATTATGGATGCGTATAACCTTGCCATCGAGCGCAAATTCCAAGACCAAACCCTCGCCAAGAAGATTCGTCTGAGTACACTCACTGGCGCGCAGGTCGTCGAATTCAAAGTGAAGAAGGACTCTGCTATTGCAGATAACCTTATTCGTGAAATTGACCTGCCGAACCAAGTGGTCATTGCGTCGGTGGAACGTGGGAATAAGTTGATCGTGCCAGAAGGCAACACGCTCATCAAAGCCAACGATGTGGTGACAGTGGTGGCAGATGAAAACGTGTTACCTGCTTTGCGTCGATTGTTTGATTAAACGGTGGCTTGCGCTTGGGCTTCTGCGACGGCTTTCAGGTCGTTCATGTCGCCTTCCATTGCCTTTTTGGTTGCACCTTTGAAAAGGTTGCCAAAGACAAAGCCCATAATTTTGCCAACGGTACTTGATGCCTTCCCAGAAAAGACGAAATCTACTTGTGTACCACCTTTAGTCTCGGTGAAGGTATAGCGGGAGTGATAGCTTACACCGTTGGACTCGGCGACGACATCATAGGACTGGTTGGGCTTGAAGTCGCTGATTTCCATCTCTTCGGTGGCTTCCCGACCAAACATAATGCGAGTCTCGCGCCAACGAGTGCCTGCACCTTGTTTCGTATCTGATAAAATATCGACCTGTGTAATGCCATCCACACGTTCTTCGGTTTTGGTAATATCGGAGAAGACATCAAAGGTCACATCAATGGGGGCGTTGACGAATTTTGAGCATCGAATTTCCATAACACACCTCCTGCTTTTGTCTGTTAGGCATATTATACAAAAATTCGCTCATTTGTGCTATAGACCATTGCCATTTGTATTGGGTTTAGCTCAACAAATAACGTGCAATGAGATGGGTGCTGTGTCGCAGGGCATCTTTGTGTGTGCGTTCATAAGCATGAGATGATGCGACACCGGGTCCAATGAGGGCGACTTTTGCCCCGCCACCCGCGCGCCAGTAGGATGTGCCATCGGAGGCATAGTAGACATAAATATCGACTTTGTAATCAATCTTGTGGGTTTCGCATAAGGCGCGCAGATGATTATTGAGGACGAAGTGATAGGGTCCGCCACCATCTTTGACACAAATCGTCACGGAGAATTCATCGCTGGTTTGTCCGTCACCAATTGCCGCCATATCAATCGTCACCAATTCGGCAAGGTTATCGGGGAAGCCATACGCGCCCCCATGCCCGACCTCTTCATAATTAGAAATCATGAACGTCGTATCTTGCTTGGGTTTGAGACTGGCTTCGTGGAGTGCGAGGATTGCGCCATAGATATTGGCGACTCCGGCTTTGTTATCCAAAAAACGCGAGCGAATAAAACCTGTATCGACCACTTCAACGCGCGGGTCGAGGAAGACAAAATCGCCCACGCCAATGCCTAATTCTTCCACGTCTTTGGCACTACTCACTTTGGCATCGAGGCGAATCTCCATTGATTTGAGACTGCGTTCGGATTTGTTAATGCCTGCATTCACATGCGAACTCGGATTTTGATGGATGAACGTCCCGCGAATGCGTTTGTTGTCATGCGTCCGCACGGTGACATTTTCGTACTCTGCACCCGACAGGGTCAGCCCGCCAAGTTGAGTCACTTTGAGTCGCCCGTTGCCTTTGATGTCCTTGACCATTAAGCCGAGCGTGTCGGTATGGGCGGTGAGTCCGCGGGGTTTGTCACTGGATTCGCCTTTCCATGTGAGGATGAGTGCACCTTTGTTTGTCTCGTGGATGGTGAGGTCTGGGATGTTTAAGTCTTCAAAGGCTTTGCGGATAAAGGGAATCGCCTCGACATGATACCCGGTGGGGCTGGGGATGTGGAGGAGTTTCACAAGAAAATCCACTTGCTTGTCAATATTCAGTTGGAGTTCGGTCATGGACGATGCCTAAATTGGATGTGGGTAAAGCGAAGTTACCAAATTAGGTAGGGGCGGTTCACGAACCGCCCCACCTAATTTGTTTTTTTTTGAGATTAATACTCGGTGACAGTCACTTGATTCAACCTCGCTCCTTGCGGGAATTGGATACCAATTCCACCTGCAAGGATGGGAGTTTCTAAGGCGGTCGATAGCACCTGCTGGTCGTTGAGCAAAATCGTGATTTGTGAGCCGGTGACGATGGCGCGCACATGCAGATTCGTCCTTGAGACTTGGATGTTGCGTGTCTCGATTACCCCACCTGTCACGGCAAACAAGCCTTCGCCCTGTCTTACCTGTGAGACATTGACTCGATAGAGTGTCACCAAGCCAAAGCGGGAGTCATCGGCGGAAATTTTGAGCGCAATCGACGAGGTGCTGGGGTCTTGGACGTTGAGCAGAATGAAATAATCACCGCCGTCATTGCGGGGTGTTAAATCTATGTCCAACTGATAACTGGTGAAGTTGGTTGGTAGTGAGGTTAACCATGCGCCTGTGCGATTGGCAACCAACGTACCTGTTCCACCACCCCAATCATCGACTTGGAAGTTCCACAGTGTGTTTTGCAGACCATTGTTAAAGGCATCGCCAAAGCCATCTTGATTGAAGGCTGGGAATTGCGTGGGCATAGCTGAGGTCGTGTTGCCAACCCCACCGTTTCCAATTGCTTGACTAGTCGCCGTAGCATCGAGTGCATTTTGTGTCGCCAATTGGTTCAGCGCGGCTTGAGTCTGGCTATAGCTAAAGGCGGCTTGCGTTGCTTCTTGGATGCTTAGATTGGCTTGTGCAGTTTGGGTCGTGACGATGTTAACCGCATTTTGTGTCGCGGTCTGGTCGAGTAAGGATTCATTGTTGTTAAGGAAAGCTTGGGTCTCTTGCAGATTGAGCATGAACTCGTTCTGGTATTGTGCGGTCAATTGCAAAGAATCCGATTGGAATTGCAATGCACTCAGAGTAC
>JANQRM010000154.1 GCA_028284565.1 Anaerolineae bacterium
CCTCAAACTTATACCCCACGCCCCACACTGTATGAATAAATCGGGGTTGATTCGGGTCGGGTTCGAGCTTTTCTCTCAAGCGATGGATATGTACCGTTATCGTGCTGTCATCCCCATAGAACTCATAACCCCATATTTGATTTAGTAATTGATTCCGTGAAAAGACTTGGCGTGGATTACGTGCTAAGAACCACAATAGTTCAAATTCTTTTGCCGTCAATACAATGTGGTCTCCTTGGCGAGTTACGGTCCGCGCATTGGGGTCAATCACCACATCTGCAAATTTAATCACCGCTTCCTGTGTCGTGGTTTCACTTGAACCAGATTTCGTCTTCCCCCGTCGCAAGACCGCTTTCACCCGCAACATCAACTCACGTGGACTAAAGGGCTTCCCAACATAATCGTCTGCGCCTAATTGAAAACCTGTAATGCGGTCTTCCTCTTCAGTCCGTGCAGTCAAAATAATAATCGGTATCGAGCGATTTTCGTTGTTCTCATCCACTGGATCACGCAAAGAACGGGTAATGGTGAAGCCATCCAAGCCCGGTAACATGATATCTAAAATCAGTAAATCAGGTTGCTGTTCATATAAAAGCTGGAGCGTTTGGGGTCCATTCTCCGCTTCGAGAACTTCATAACCCTCTTTCAATAGATAGCGACAGATAATCTCCCTCACAGAGGGTTCATCGTCTGCGACTAAAATCCGTTTCTTCTCAGTCATTCGTCATATATCCTACGAGCAATCAATTCCTCAATCTTACCCTGTTATACAGGCAAGTGAAACTCAAGTTGTTATAATTTGCATCTAAATCCACTGTGGAGTCAATATGACCAACATCCGACAACTCTATCGTTCGCAAGCAGGTTATGAGATTATCCAACAACAATATGAGGATAATCTGAAAAAATGGATGATTCCTTATAAAACAACTTATGTGTTACTCGCTTCGGAAAGTCTCATGTAATTACCGCTGGAAATTCAACAACACCACCATTCTTCTTTCATGGCTGGAATGGGAATGCGTCGGGGAACTATTTCGAGCTAGACTTAGCTACACTCGCCAATTCGTTCCATCTACATTTCCCCGATACGATTGGTCAGTCTGGACGAAGCGCACCCAGCCGTCCCTCCACCACAGATACACCCTATGGCAATTGGATCGTAAATTTGTTTGAATCGCTCAATATCGCATCAACCTATGTCGCAGGCATTTCAGGCGGTGGCTATCTTGCCCTCAAAGCATCATCCTATGCACCAGAAGTTGTTAAGAAGACCTTTGCCATCGCCAGTGCTGGCTTTGTCGAGCTCAATCGCTTCCCACCATTAAGTTTCCTCTTGGCAGTCTTACCTATCGCCTTAGGATTCAAATCCGGCGGTCAACATTTCGCTCGTCAGATGCGTCATCCCATAACGAGAGCAAAGCAACTTCTACCAAATGGAACCATCGAATTGCTCCCCAATGCTGGTCATATGATAACGGTTGATAATCAAGCAATCGTGATGGAACGTCTGCTCAAGTTTTTTGATTTGAAATAACAAGAAAGAAAAAGCCCCTATCGTTTGATAGCAGGCTTTGCATTGTTAGGTTGATGATTTAGTACTTCGGCAGAGAGGTATCGACTTCATCTGCCCAAGCGAGGATACCGCCTTTGACATTGTACATCTTTCCGAGATCATAGCCGATTTCGCTCAAGAAGGCGATGCTATCAGCACTTCGTTTTCCACTTCGGCAATGCACCAGTAAGGTCTTATCATCAGGGATTTGTGCCAGAACCGTTTCCTCACGCAATTTCCGTCCTGCGAGAACTGCATTTTTCGCCAGCTGAATATCACCCTTGGGAATGCGCAATGTGCCATCAATCGCCACGATGTCCCATTCATGTGGGTCGCGCACATCCAGCACAACCACATTATCATCATGTGCATCAATTTGAGCTTTGAGTTCTGTCACCGTAATTTCTTGAATATCCATCTCATCAGTCTCGTCTACTGCGCTAAATTCACTATGGTCATGAGCAGGCATTCCGCAGAATTGTTCGTAGTCAATTAGTTCGACCTGCTCGGCCGGTATGCTACACACTGGGCAATTGGGATCTTTGCGAATCTTAATCCGCTGGAAGCTCATCTCTAGCGCGTCATAAAGCAACATCCGTCCAATCATCGGGTCGCCAATGCCTAGCAAGAGTTTAATCGCTTCGGTAGCTTGCATTGTACCCACAGTTCCCGGCAAGATACCCAGCACCCCACCTTCTGCACAACTCGGCACAAGACCGGGAGGCGGTGGCTCAGGGAACATACAACGATAACAAGGACCTTCTTCCGCATAGAAGACACTCAACTGCCCTTCAAAGCGGAAGATACTGCCATACACATTCGGTTTACCCGTTTTCACACAAGCATCATTCACCAGATAGCGTGTTGGGAAGTTGTCAGTCCCATCAATAATCACATCATAATCAGCGAACAATTCAAGTGCATTATCTGATGTCAAGGGAACGTTGTGTTTCTCAATCACAATATCTGGGTTAAGGTCAAGAATACGCTTTTCGGCACTATCGAGCTTTGATACGCCTATCGTGCTATATCCATGAATAACTTGACGTTGCAAGTTGGTCTCGTCTACTACATCGTAATCCACCAAGCCCATACGACCAATGCCAGCCGCCGCCAGATACAACGCGGTTGGACTGCCAAGCCCACCTGTCCCAATCAGCAAGACACTTGAGGCTTTGAGCTTCCGTTGACCTTCAATTCCAACTTCGGGCATAATTACATGACGACTATACCGCCTGACCTCTTCGTGCGAAAGTTCACCCAATTCGTGAATCAATGCTTCCATAGGTGATGGAATCCTTTGTCTTATCTATTCGATTTAGGCAACGACTGCTTCAATTTGTCGTCTTAGTTTGCGGACATCTGCAACACCATGATTGACCTCACGGGGTTGTCCCAATTTATCGAGTATAAACGTTGTAGGCGCAGAAAACACGCCCCAACGATCTGCGACATCAGGTTGCTCAGTTGCATCAATCTCTACCACTTGCACATCATCCAGCTCAGAACGGAGTTGCGTCAATGCAGGTTGTTGTTGAGTCTTACACGGCATACAGAAGGGAGTGGTAAAGTAGACAATCGTGGGCTTGCCCAATTCCGTGTCTATCAAAATTGGATCAATATTGATAGATTGTGCCACGCGCTCCAGTTGGCGACGGATATACATCCGATAAACCATCACGCTGACCAACAACAAAACTACTGCAAATAACAACCGTTCAAACATGAGTTTTACTCCTGTAATGGGGCGTGGGTGAAACCCGGCACGCCAAAACGATTTAATTGATAATAAACCCAGCAACCAAGGCAGAAATTCAGCCAAAAGTTCAAATTTGCCAAAACAATAACAATCCAGACTAATGCCCAACCAAGCGCACTTGCACCGGCGAGCAATGCAAACGTAGCTGTGCCATTGAATAACGCACCAACGAGCATGGCAAAGCGATGGGGTTCAGGATTGTCGTCAATCACATGGGGCTTCACTAGCCCGCTTGGTTTCACGAGTGTTTTGTAAATCAAGCGGTAGGGTGCAAAGGATAAACCTAGCCCACCCAACAATTGGGCGATTGCAACTAGAGCAACTAATACCCAGCTGTTCAGAACAAAGCCGAGTATCAACAAGATGATTGTCAGAGCTTGTCCAGTCTTTAATCCAGTATGGTCAACTTTACGTAAGTTATCTGCCATCACAAGCTCCTTAAGCGTCTACGCCCCACCTGCAATGCTAGGGATAATCCGCAGGCTATCGCTGTCATCAACTTCCGTTTCGAGTCCATCCAAAAAGCGAATGTCCTCATCATCAATAAAGATATTCACGAAGTTCCGTAACTCCTTCCCATTAAAGAGATGCGGTTGCAAATCGGGATATTGCCCGACAAGATTATTCAGGACTTCCCCCACCGTATTACCATCTGCAGATACAGAGGCTTCATTTTCGGTGTAGGCACGTAAGGGGGTGGGGATTTTGATACTGGGCATTCGTTTCTCCTTGAGAGGTTTCAAATCACTTGCAAATCTTGAGCATCAAAGGCAGAACGATCTGCTTTCAATCGCCAGACTTTCATATCAACAGCTTTGCCATCTTCGACAGATGTGATGACGTATACAAAGTTGGGTAGGGCATGGTCACGATCATATTCAGAAGGAATGGCAGGTGCATCCGGATGGCTGTGATAATAACCGACGAGGGTTAAGCCTTGCTCATCAGCTTCATCTTCAAGACGCATCCAATCTTGGGGTGTCATGGCATAACGATGATGTTGTTCGGATTCTTCAAAGACATTTTCGACTTGGGTAATTGCTTCAACGGTGACCTCATCATTCAATGTTGTCCCCATCAAGAAGCCACCACCCTCATTAGGATAGGTTCCTTCCATCTGTTGGAAGATGTCTGCTTGCAATGTCTTGCTGAGTTGAACTGCCATATCCTACCTTTGTTCACACAAATAAAAAGAGCCAACCGGGTGGTTGACTCTGTCTGCGTCTATATCCTTGTGCGCTTAGATTGCGCCAACACAGCGTCGAGTACCCGGCGTGAAACCTTCGTTGCACATGCAACACATACAAGTCATAGTAGTGGTTGTTGGGTACGCTGTTTTTGTCATCATGCGCGTTAGACTAACATGGCAATCTGGATAATGCAAGGATTTGCTCAAAATTTCACCAACTCTTTGTCGTTTTAAGTTGATTGTCATTGCTTGCCGATTTTTGAGGTGTTAAAATGAGCGTATTGTCGTTCTTCTCTTTTGGATGGTAAGGACTCCACAATTCTTACCCACAAAAATGACGAGCTATTGATTTCAACTACATCCAACTCAAAAGGAGCAAGTTATTATGTCGAATAAAGGTGGACTCGAAGGTGTCGTCGTTGCTGACATTACCATGAGTCTTGTAAATGGTGTTGAAGGCAAGCTGATTTATGATGGTTACTCCATCGAAGACCTCGCTGAAAATGCATTATTTGAAGAAGTCATGTTCCTCCTCCACAATGACCACCTCCCAAACCAAACTGAACTTAATGAAACCCGCGCGACCATTGCCAAAGAAGGCAAGTTGCCTGACGGCGTGTTGAGCATCTTGAAGGGCTTGCCCAAAGATACGCCAGCGATGGCTGTATTGCGGACAGCTGTTTCTGCGATGGCACATTATGACCCCGATGCTGAAAATCTGACGGATAAAAATGTTGCGCGTGCCAAAGCCCTGCGTCTGACTGGGCAAATCACCACCGCTTGTGCGGCATGGATTCGCATTAGTAAAGGGCAAGAGCCGATTGCGCCCCGCGAAGAATTCACCCTCGCACAGAACTTTGTGTATATGATGTCTGGCGATGAACCCGACCAAACCGCGAGTGATGCCATTAACACCTACCTTGTTCTACTGGCTGAACACGGTATGAATGCAAGCACCTTTACGACCCGTGTTATCACTGCTACTGGCTCGGATATGCACAGCGCGATTGTTGGTGGTATCGGCGCACTCAAGGGTCCCTCTCATGGGGGAGCCAATGCCGAAGCGATGAAGATGTTCATCGAAATCGGTGAAGTTGATAACGTCCAAAATTGGTTCGATACCAACATTAAGAATGGTGATCGTCGGATTATGGGGATTGGGCATCGTGTCTATAAAGCTCCCGATCCACGTGCTGGTGTTTTGAAGCGTCATGCAGAAGCCCTAGCAAGCAGTTCGGGTAATACCAAATGGTTTGAAATCGCCAAGCAGTTGGAAGATGCTGCCCGTGCCGATGAGTACTTTATTGAGCGCAAACTCTTCCCGAACGTTGATTACTACAGCGCAATTGTCTTGTATACGCTGGGCTTAGAAATTGATATGTTCACTCCTCTCTTTGCCATGTCTCGGATTGCTGGCTGGTCGGCGCATGTCGTCGGGCAAATGGGTGGACGCTTGATTCGCCCGACAGCCAATTATGTGGGTCCCGATCATTTGGATTGGGTTCCTGTCGAACAACGGTAGATACACCCTTTGCTTGATTTTCGCTTGCCCTGCTCATTGAGTGGGGCTTTTTGTTTTTATAATGAGTTATTAGTTTTTAGTTGTTTGTTTTCTTCGTAGTTATTGTGAGATTCAATTCGTTTTTAGAATTCGAATTTCGGACGAGTCATGATTCGTCCCTAGTGGCGGTTAAACGTTAGGATTGGGTTTGGTTTAGATTTCAGAAACCAGAAATTAGTCATCAGATTTTTGCGTCTCAGCAATTCAGCAAGTTAGCACAGGCATGAAATCATATAAAACATGCGTTCTATCTAATAGTATCGTAAAATAGTGTGAAAGTGGGATGCATTTGGCTATGCATTTGCATCCGAATCAAAAATTAGCGTCATGAGTCCGTTGGTTGCGTGAATACCCCGAAATGTGATACCTTATTAGCAAGTTAGTTAAAGGTGAAAATAATGATTCCATTCCGCGTTGAAGGGCGAACCACCTACCGACCCTATATGGTGTTTGCCATTATGCTGGTTAATGTTGCTGTCTTCTTCTATGAGATGATATTGGCGCACCAAGGGCAAGGTGTCCTTTTTGATTTGTTCCATCGCTACGGCTTAACGGCTTGTGTGGTAGGGCAAGAGGGACCACAGAGCTTCTTCCTTGATGGTCTACGCAGTATGTTTATGCATCTCAGTTTCCTTCATATCTTGATGAATCTGGCATTTTTGTGGGTGTTTGGCGGACGAATTGAGCAATTCTTGGGTCATTGGAAGTTCCTTGCGTTCTATCTCGTTGGTGGATACATCGCGTATAGCACACATATCTTGCTAGCTGGGTCTGATTGCAACCCGATTATCGGTGCGGAAGGTGCAATTGGTGCGGTGATGGGCGGCTTCTTCATCTTGTATCCCGCTACTCGCGTACAAACCTACGTCCCCTTCTTGATGCGGACATTTAAGATTCCGGCGGCGTTGATGCTCCTCTTCTGGTTTGCGACACAATTCTTCCATGATGCGGAATCGCTTTTGGAAGTTCCGGCTATCCAATGGGAATATATCGGTGGCTTCTTAGCAGGATTGGCGATGATGTTCATCTTTACGATGTTCAGATCGGCTCCGTCAGCCAAGCGCATCGAGGATTAATCTCAAGAACCATAGAAACACGAACGACAAGGGCGGTTATCCACACCGTCCTTTTTGATTCGTTTTTTTCACGGGAAAAAGGGTATCTTATCAATCATATTCGTTTTTAATGATTTAGAGAAAAACATCATGACAGACACTTATCTTGTTTCTAAAGCGCATCAAGTTTTTGCATTTGATGCATCTATCCCTCCTGTGTTGGAAGTCGATGCCCCTGCGACGATCAAGTTTGAAGTGGAAAATACAGTGTGGTCACGGTTGGAGAAGGGTGAAACAGTTGAAGCAATCGGCTTTCATAATTTCAATGCTCTGGCAGGGTCGGTTTTCATTAAGGGTGCAGAGGCAGGTGATACGCTTCAAATTGACATCCTCGATATTCAAGTCAAGGATGCATGGTCATGTTGGATGCCGGAATTGGGACGTTTGGGTGATTTAACGGATACAGTTCAACTTCGAGAAATCCCGATTGAAGATGGACACTGTATCATCAATGAGCAAATTCGTGTGCCTGTTGACCCCATGATTGGCTGTATCGGAGTCGCACCAGCTGAAGGGAGTGGTTCAACGGTGCGTCCGGCGTATCCTTGGGGTGGGAATATGGATTTGCTAGAGTTGCGTGTAGGGACAACGCTTTATTTGCCTGTGCAAGTTAAGGGTGCGCTTTTGTCATTGGGAGATTTCCATGCGGCGATGGGAACAGCTGAATTGACATCAGTAAGTCTCGAATCGAATGGGCAAGCGACAGTTAGTGTATCTGTCCTCAAAGATATGGCAATTGACTATCCGCGAGTGCGGGTCGGCACGGAAACTTTGTTTATCGCCTCATCAGACAACTTTACGGATTCAAAAAATCTAGCCGCAAAACTTGCCTATAATTATCTTACGAAAGAAAAAGGGCTAAGTGCATTTGATGGCTATGCCTATATGAGTGCGCGGGTTGCGTTGCGATTTGGTGGACCAGCGTCAGTTATCATAGTCGCGGTTGTCCCTGATTTTGATGGCTGAGAGGCTTGCATCCCCTGTCGCCTCCCACTATCATAACCCTGCGAATTCATCCACCAGAGAAAGTCAAGTATGGAATCTATCGACCTACGGAGTGATACGGTCACGCACCCCACGCCCGAGATGCGCGAGGCAATGGCGAATGCTATTGTCGGTGATGATGTGTATGGAGAAGACCCACTCGTTAATCAACTAGAAGCTGAAGCGGCAGAGACGCTGGGGAAAGAAGCGGGCTTGTTCGTCAGCAGTGGAACACAAGGCAATCTCATTGCGCTGTTGACGCATTGTGAGCGTGGTGCAGAAATCATCGTCGGGGATAAGGCGCATACGTTCAAATTTGAAGCAGGGGGTATGGCGGCATTAGGGGGGATTATCCCGCATATTGTGCCTGTTCAAGATGATGGGACACTCAACTTGGATGATATTCGCTCAGCCATTCGCGGGGATAATTATCATTTTCCGCCAACGCGCTTGGTTGCGATTGAGAATACACAAGGGACGGTGGGTGGTGTCCCTGTAACTGTTGACTATACGAATCAAGTCGCGCAGATTGCTCAAGAGCATGGTTTGAAATTTCATATTGATGGTGCGCGGATATTCAATGCGAGTACCGCCCTTAATACAAGTGTGAATGACCTGATTGAACAGGCAGATTCGATGACCTTTTGTTTATCGAAGGGGTTGTGCGCGCCAGTCGGTTCGATTTTGGTGGGTTCACGAGCATTTATCGACCAAGCGCGACGTATGCGTAAGATACTGGGTGGCGGGATGCGTCAGGCGGGCATCTTGGCTTCTGCTGGGTTAATTGCGCTTCATAAGATGTCGAAGCGTTTGCAAGAAGACCATGACAACGCTACCTTGCTTGCGGAAGGACTTAGCGCGATTGATGGTATTCAAGTGAAACACCAGCATACGAATTTTGTCTTTTTTGATTTGGCGGAATCGGTAAGTGTTTCACCAGAAGATTTTGTCCGAGTTTTGCAAGCCGACTATAATATCATCATGCGACCCTATCCCGGCTTTAAGCATACCTTCCGCTGTGTGACCCATTATTGGATAAGCCGTGAGCGTGTCGAGACTGTGATTCAAGCTGTCCAAGAAGTGGTTGCCTAAGGCATGTCTAACCCATACCCGCCCTATCCCGAGTCGGATTATCCGCCGGATGATGAATTTGAAGAAGTCGAAGCAATGGAAGCCGACTATCCTCAATTTTTGGATTCCCCTCTTAATGAGAAGCATGAGTACGAAGTTGAGGACACTGAATCAGATGACGAGGTCGAAGAGTCGTCTAATCGGGTTGTGTATCGTGGCTCGACGAGTGATCCGGCATTTGGTTTTCTGTTGGCGTTGGCGATGTGCATTGGACTTATCCCGTTGATTAACAATGGGAATGCCGATTTGCGCTATACCATTGCATGGGGAGTGCTGGCGGGTGTCGGGGTGTTGTCATGGTTGCTAGGTAGCTTAGATCGAATCGAGCAGGAAACACCGGAGAATTTGGGTTGGGGAATTGGCTTTGGCATATTATTAGGTGCGCCATTTTTGCTCTTCGGTGGGAGCATTTTACAGACAGCCGTGCGTGATATTTTCCCGGAATACTCGGCTGGGACAGTGCTAGCCTATCTGGTGTTTGTCATGCCTCTCGCAGAAACGCTCTTCTTTCGTGGGTTGTTGCAACGGAACCTCGACTTTTGGGTTGTGGGGATACTGGGCGCGGTGTGGAATGTGTTGCTGTTTTTCCCTGTGATGTGGACGAAGGTGTTAGAATTTCCATCTGTGGCGATTGTGATTGTGATTGCACTCGTGATGATGAATATGCTCTATGCCTATGTGCGAGACCGAAACTCGCTGGCATCGTCATGGCTGACGCAAATAACGGTGAATATCATAATGGTGTTCATACCGTTTCTATAACAGGAATCCAACGTTTAGGGATATTATATCCCAAATTTGGGATATAATTTGGGATATATGCCAACTTTATTGTAATTTGTTCATTTTTCCACAGATGGAATCCGTCGCAGGTAACGTTCTGTCACCAGCAGGCTACGGTGTCGGAGTATTTGGCTGATTTTTTCGATGGATACACCTGCATCTCGTAAGCCCCCTGCCACTGAGCGACGTAAATCGTCTGGTGTGACATGCCCTAAATTAGCGTGCTGTGCCGCGTCCCGAATGACCATCCAGACTCCATCGGGTGATAAGCCCTCTTTGGCGATACGTCCGCCCTTCCAGATGCGACGGACAATGGGCGACTGGGTAGAGGGTTTGCCGATGTTGTTGCGCCATTGTGAGAGTGGATTTAAGAGGTTGGAAGGAACTTCAATATAGTGGTCTTTGTCGGTTTGTAGAATGACTTTCTCATCGACTATTTTCAAGTCACCCCACTTTGCCACAGAGAGTTCTTCCCGCCGGAGTGCCATCGTGCAGAGCATCGTCGCCATGATAGTGTTGCGGAGTTGCTGGTTGGGACTGGTGGCAATCTCCTCTGCGGAGCGAATCAGTTGCATGAGTTCATCCCGCGAGAGCAAGCGCAAGTCTTTTTTCGGTTTATCTTCCACATCAGGGGTTGGAATTTTTTTGAGTCCATCCACCGCCTTTTTGGGGAATTGACGTGATTGTGACATCAAATCGGCAAGAACAATAACCGCCGAGCGCGCTTGGTCAAGTCCCTGTTTCCCATGCCCAGCTTCCGCGAGGTCATCTAACCAATCGGATAGCAATTCTGGCGTGAGAATCTGCTTGAGGGGTTTGATGGGTAGATTCGCCATGCGGAACGCGCGCGCATCGCCTTGTGTGCGTTTCATCTGAGTCACATCGGCGAGGAAAAGGTCTATCCAGCGATAGTAGGCACGTTGGGTATGCGGGCTTTTGGTGTGCTTGGGCAATGCTTTCGTGAAGTCAAAAACCAATGGGATGTCATCCAATCTATCATTTGTCCGTGCATCTCGAATTATACACCCCCTACCGAGATTTCAGCAGAGGATGTTGTTGGAATTGTGATATTAAACCAATTCAGTGATATGCTCTCGCTGACGAATGCGTAAGTTCATGCCACCTTTGGGTCGTAATGTGAGCTTTGGCTCGAATTCGGGATGTGCATCTGAAAGGGCTTGCATAGTAAATTGTTGCATGATGGTCGCTAGGATGAGGCGCATTTCCATCGTTGCAAAACTATTGCCAACGCATACTCGTGGACCTGAACCAAATGGCAAATATTGATACTTGTGCATACTCTCTTCATCAGCAAACCGTTCTGGACGGAAAGTATTTGGTTCATCCCAGTAGCGTTCACTGCGATGCAAGGCGAAGGGGCTTAGACTGATGACGGTATCTTTCTTAATGAGGAAGTCGTTGATAACCACATCTTCGACGGCTTGTCGGCTGATTGCCCATGCAGATGGATAGAGACGCAGGGCTTCTTTTAAGACCCAATCTGAATAGGGTAAGTTATTGAGGTCATCGAATGTTGGTGCGCGACCTTGCAGTTGGGTATCAACTTCAGCTTGCAATTTATCTACCACCTGTGGATTTTGTGAGAGTGCATACCAGAGCCATGTTAAGACATTGGAGGTCGTTTCGTAGCCTGCCGCGAAGAGCGTGACCGCTTCATCTCGCACTTCCACATCGGATAGTCGGTTGCCCTCTTCATCTTGAGATAGTAGAAGCATCGAGAGCAAATCACCTTTGTCTCCTTTGTTTTACGGCGTTCTTGTACCATGCTGAGAACGATCTCGTCTAAGGTTGCGCGAGTGGCTTTGACACGGCGATTATGAGATGTGGGCAACCACTCCGGTATCCGAAGCGGAGAACTGAGGCGTTCCATAAAGAGGTCTTGCATCTCATCCATTGCCGATTGAATATCCCCACTTTTGGCATCAAAGGACTCCACACCAAAGAGCGTTTTGGAGACGATTCCGGCGATGAGTTGCACCATATCTTGCTCAATATTGCGGACTTCCCCGTCTTGCCATTGACGAAGCAGGCGTTGGGTATAGGTCACCATGACATCCGCGTATTCCCGAATCCGCAGCATATGGAAGGCAGGTTGCATCATCTTTCGATGACGTTTCCAGACATCCCCTTCGCTGACGGTTAGTCCTTCGCCGATAAAAGGCGCAAAAGCATATTGAGTGAAGGAATCTTTGCGGAATTTACGCGCTTGTTTGACCAACACTTGGTGCATCTCATCGGGATGGTTGAGAATGACACTGTAATTGTAAACATAGCGCACACGCACCATTCGCTCATTGAAATTCATGCAATCAGTGAATAATCCCAATGGATCATCACTCAATTGTTGATAGCTCCCGAAAAGTGGGTGTGTACTCGGTAATAGCGGGGGTTGCTTAGGCATTATCAGCTCCTAACTTGCTTCCAGATTCGACTTAGGATACAATTAATTAAACATTAGTTTCAATTTGTCTATTCCTAAACATTTGTCTATGAATCGCCACGAAAGACGCAAACAAGCAACTCAGAATCGTATCCTAGATGCTACTATCGCCCTGATTATGGAAAAGGGACTGGATAATATCTCAGTCGGTGAAATTGCTGACTGTGCTGATGTGGGACGCGCCACGTTTTATCTGCATTTTGATGGGAAGCTGGATGTTGTTGCCTCGATTATCCGCCGCAATCTGAATTGGATTATTGACTCGACCACTGAGTTTGTTGCTACTCTGCCACCCGACCAACGGACATATCTGAGCTGGATCAAGATGTTTGAGATGACGATTACCCAAGCTCCTTTTTATATTCAATTGGAAGGCAAGCATTCCGCTGAACTTCGTCAAATCAGCAAGGCGGTTACGATTGAAGCCTACAAACAGAATCTGAAAAAGGGAATTTACACAGATTCACCTGATTTACCCTATGCCTTTATTGCTAATCTGCTGGCTGGAGCGATTTTGCAGATTATGGATTGGTGGATTGTGGAGGGCTTTCGCTATACGCCTATTGAGATGGCAAATATGATGTACCGAATGTTCTTCAATAATGAGCCACCGACGGAGTTGCTTCAAAATGTGATGGAAAAACATTTTGAACCACAGAAGACACAGAGGGCTTTCTAAAATCTCTCGTAAGTGAGACTATGACTGCAACTGACTATCAGAGGAGTGTATGGAAGCAAAATCCCTCCT
>JANQRM010000160.1 GCA_028284565.1 Anaerolineae bacterium
AACCCCAGCCGAACCTGTAGCTGGAGACTAAATTTTCCTTAGTTAGAGACTTATAGAGGCAGGTCAATGTGCCTGCCTCTTATATTTTGGTTAACTTCCCTATCGTATTTCAACGACTCCGGTTGTGATGGACAGGTTGATTATCACTTGTGATTCGGCTGAATCGAAGTTAGGGGATTGCCAGACATTATCGCCCGCTTGTTCATAATCACGCGGGAGTTCCAACTGCCCCATTCCTTGAATATTGACATTCACACGGACACCGAGCGCATTATCCATCGTCAAGGTGAGGAAGCCCGATGCGATGGTGCTTGTGATTTCGCCTGTTGCACCTGCACCGACACTAATATCCGCATTGCCTGATGCAACATGGAATCGTGTATCACCCATAATCGCGTCATCTGGGAAGGTAAAATCGAGATTGCCCGAAGTCACATCGACAAAGGTATCAATCGCATTGGTTGTCGTGGGATAAATGACATCCAAGTTGCCAGTAATCACCTCGAAGTCACCCGATACCAGCGTGAGGTCGCTTAGGTCGGCATCGACATTCCCCGTTGTCACCACAATCTGCGTCGTCAGCGGAATATCAGGATTTAAAAACACATTCATATCGGTCACGGTGAAGCCGTTGCAATTTGGATTCTGGAGGAACTGAATGGTCTTTTCCAAATCTCCTGTCACATCAAAAACATACGAGCCAATATAATCCAACTCACCTTCAATCAAGGAGTCGGATGGGCTGTTCAAGCTCATGATGTCGGCATTGCTAAAGGGCGCGTAGAAGAGGAAGGTGGCTTGTTCGGCATTGCCCACATCTGCTTGTAGGCTATCCGTCTGCAGACCGTCTAAGATATCGCCTTCACATTCGGGTAACTCTGGCAGAATGATTTCGCTACCTTCACTGTCATTACCCCCATCAAGTATCGGCAAACCTAAGCCCAAATCCGCCAAGCTGAAGTTGATGAGTGTCCCAAAGTCCAACTCCAGCGTCCCCAAAAGTGGGAACTCTTCTACCAGTGAGGCAAAAATTGCGTCCTCGTCGATCATGAGTGTTGTCTCTGCAATCTGTGATTCGCGGAAGTTCACTATCATCATTACGGCAAATTCAAGCGTATCGGGCAACCGAATGGCATCATGGTCAATATTCACGGGTAGTGGATAGGTCACTGCAATACTTGCCGTTATTGTATCTCCATCCACACTCGTTTCATTGACTGCAAACGATACCTCTGGCAATTGACTGTGGAAGGTCTGTAACAATAGACGATAACTCTCATTGCCTTCAATCACTAGCTCATCTGCGCGGAATATGTGGTCATCTGTGATGAGTTCACTCAAAGCATCAGGATTATCGGCATTCCAGATGTCATCAACATAACGCGATAGAATTTCGAGCCGTTCATTTTCTTCGATTTGTAGGGCAACAATGGGTGTGAGAGCCGTTTCTGGTGGAGTGGGTTGGCGCAATAAAAATATGCCAAACAGCACGGTGATGACGACTGCCGCCACCAACGTCATGGGGATACGATACGATTTCTGTTCTGATTGTTTCTCATCTATGGGGAAAGGAAGCGTTTTTGTCATAGTTGTCATTGGTTGAACCTCAATTTGTGGGGCGCGGTGGTTGTGATTCTGACTGTGCGTCGATGGCATGGAGTCCATCAATGTCGGCTTGGCTTCATCGAGCCATGCTTGGTCGAGTTCGGCAATCATCTGGTCGAGGATGGGGTCGGTTTCAGCCATCGTCAAAATCGCTTGGATGCCATCCAAATCGCCCTGTGCTAACAGCTGACTATAGCGATAGAGCAATTTCTCACGATCATGATGCGTCATGATGATTCAACTCCATGTGCCAGCCGTAGCCGATGTAGGGCGCGATGCAGACGAACCCGTGCTGTCCCTGATGAGACCCCCAGCGCATCCGCTAGTGCCTCCCCTTTCAAGCCATGCACGATTGCCAGCCGAAGTAAGTACTGATCACTATCCGACACACCCGCCAGCAAGCGCGAGACTTCTTGCTCACTTTCAAGCTCGCTTTCGACAAAGGTTTCAGATAGCTTCGCTACACGGTCAAAGAGGTCATCTTCACCTTGTATCATCTGCGAATCCCCCAGCAAGTCGTGGATGAGGGGTTCGCGTTGGGTGCGTTTGGTACGGTCAGCCTTGCGCCGTTTGATGATATTCAGCGCGATACCAATTAACCAAGGACGCGGTTGACGCAAGGGGTCAAAGCGGTCAGCGTTCTTCAAGGCTTCTAAGACGGTTTCGTTTAACACATCCATCGCCATCGGGAAGGCATGCTCACCCATCGCCAGACCACTCCGCAAGACGTACAGCTCGACGGAACGCAACAAGGTTTGGAACTCCGTTTCGATATAGTGACGCAATGGTGCTAGTGGATTCACAACCCGCGCTTTCGGACAAGATATTGAGAGTCTCTCTATGATTTATCCAATTTAAGGGGTGTTATTGTTACAAGCAAATGGAAATACTAATTATTCGCCACAAAAGATTGATTAGCATCACCAACTCGCGCCAAGCCAATGAGTAAGACAATTGGACCAGCCATTAGCAACCACATCGCCACATTCAACCCAGCTGTCTCTGCGACAATCCCAAGCATAATCGGGAACATCGCGCCCAATAGTCCCGCCGCATTCCCAATAATCAGCACCGCCCCACTCTGCTCACCCAATTCATCATAGAGTTTGCTTTGTAAGATGGCATACCAACCCGCATTGAACAAGCCAATCACCCCTAATAACACCAACTTCAATACCCAAACATCCACCAACAGAAACAAGGGATAGAGTATCAACTCCATCACCACGCTCACGCTCAGATAGGACAAGCCACTCACGCGCTCTAATAAGGGAATCAGTAGGAAATCGCCCAGCAAACCGACACCCGTCCAGACCGCAATTGCAAAGGTCGCTTCAGTTGGCGATACACCGACTACATCGACAAGATACAACGCCAGCAAGGAGAACATCACATCCAAGAGCAAATCGCTAAATTGAAGTAGAATCAACCAATGCCACACAGTTTTCCGCTTCAATAATGCCCATGCAATCCGAATATTCTCCCGCACACTCCCCGCTTCGGCTTCATCCTCATCATCTCCAGACCGTAGCGCATTCTGGCTCGGCAGAAACATCACGACGATGGCAAATACAATCACTAAGCTCCCAACCAGCAAGAAGAACACCCGCCAACTTGCGCCAGAGCCAATCAACAAAGCGAACACAATGGGACCTGCCACCACTGCCATTGAGCCACTAAACGTCCACAATGCCATGCTGTTCTCACGTCGTTCTGGGTTGTTGTCCATCAACGCCGCCTGAGCAATCCCCACAAAGCTCCCCGATGCTGGAAAGATAATGATGATTGCCAGCATCAACACATCATAGGACGGAGCCAGCCCGTACAAAACGAAGCCAGTCCCTAGCACCAGCCCACCCACTACCATAATGGGTCGGCGTTTATTTGTATCGGCAAATAGCCCAATAACCGGCTCCAAGCCAATCGAAATTAGGGTCGGTATCGTCGTAAGCAAGCCAATCTGCACGTAGGTCAAATCAAAGGTATCCCGGATGAGGGACCATGCCGCCTCCGATGCACTAAAGGCAAACTCATCCAAAAATTCGATGACCAGCATTACAAACACAAATACTGTCAGTCGCCGCACTGGGCGCACTTTAGAAGAGGTCATTCAGCTATCCTTTCAGGGGATAAATAGAGTTGGGAGATAGTAACGCAAAAAGCCCACAGCCAAATCGGATGCAGGTAATCACCCCAATATGCAATTGTCAAAGGTTTAAATTAACAGCTACCGCGACAGCGAATCATGAGGGTATCCACTTTTGTATCAATCACCCCTATCGTAACAAAAACATAGTTTTTACGCAATCAGCCATTCAGCCTATTTACACCTGCTACCGAATTCCAATAGCCTATGGAAGGTGTCAATATAACAAGGGGCGCGGCATATGAATCTCAATCTACCTATCATCGACAAACTCTCGAAATGTGACAATGTCCTCATCGCAGGCATGGGTGGTGGTTATGATGTCTTTTGTGGCTTACCTATTTACTTTGAACTTGAACGACTTGGCAAGTCCGTACATCTCGCCAGTTTCAGCTTCTCCGATATTGTTGGATTAGATGAAACTGACGAAACCTTGTCCGACACCTTAGTCGGTGTGACAGCTGACATCGAAGGTGTCTTTGACTATTTTCCTGAGCTGTACCTTGCACAATGGTTTGACTATCATGGCGAAGATGTCACTATTTGGTGCTTTGAGAAAACAGGTGCGCGCCCACTCATCAAGAACTATCAAATATTGGTTGATGAATTGGGAATTGATGCGATCATTCTGGTCGATGGCGGTGTCGATAGCCTGATGCGAGGAGATGAAACCCGCACAGGTACCATCTTCGAGGATTCACTTTCATTGCTTGCAGTCAGCCAACTTCAAAACATGAAAATTCGTATGACAGCTTGTCTGGGCTTAGGGGTCGAACATGAACTTGACACTGCTTATGTCTTTGACAATATCGCTTATCTTGCCAAACAGGATGCCTTGCTTGGAGTCTGTGCCTTAACCAAACAAATGCCAGCCTATCAACGGTTTGAAGAAGCAGTGCATTATGTGTTCGATCAACAACCCGTCTATCCAAGCGTTATCTGTTCGTCGGTCATCTCTGCCACACGCGGACATTACGGTGATTTCCATCTCACCAAGCGAACACATGGAAGCGAATTACATATCTCGCCTCTCATGTCACAATATTGGTTCTTCGATTTAGAAACTGTCGCAAAAAATAATCTTCTGTTGTCGAGCCTAAAACTAACTTACGAGGTTGACGATGCTTGGCAAGCGATGACCAAAGCCCGCGCCCAACTTGAACATCGTCCGATCCCACCAGACCCACTACGCTAACATCCATTTAGAGACGAATACAAAATCCATTTTATTCACTTATAACTTGTTTTTCATCTGTTCCACTAAATTCACCTGCTGATGAATATCATCACCAGACAACCCATACACCTCCACCACCATCGGCACATGGTTAAACTCAGACAATAGCCCCATAAACCATGATGTCTCACTTACTTTCTGATTGCTATCACGCACCCCATCATTGTCACTCAAATGCAAACACCGCATTGCTGATTTCACCTGACGCAACCCCACTATCGCATCAAACCCGCACGTCTCCGCACTCACGTTCCAATGTCCCACATCCAACAGAATCCCCACATTCCCGTCATCAATATCAGCCATAAAGCGCAACAATTCATCTGGTGTACTCATCAACACATTCGGCACAGCCTTACCATCTGCCGTCCGCACATTGTTCTCTAATAACAGCCCCACCGCACGCTGTTTGGCATATTGATTTAACGCTCGCACACTTCGCAAAAATATCGTATACGCTTGCTCATAATTGGATTTGCTCTCCTTCGCCAACGCCTCTTGACGTTCTGGCTTGCCCAAATCCTCTGTTTGTAATTCCAACACAAAGCCACTATGCACACTATAAAATGGCACATTCAATGCCTTACACAGGTCGATATTTCGCCTGCACATCGCCAAACTTTGTTGAATTGTCTGTGTATCTGATGACGCTAAGTTGAGAACAAATGGCTGTTCTGGTGGTGGAAAATAATTATGCACCAGAAAATTGAAGTCATCTTTCATATCCCGAACCACATCCAAAAAATTCGGTTGATACATCATCCCCGAACTCAGTTCCAGATGTTGTATGTCAAACTCCTTCGCAAGACGAAATAACTCGTCAATGGATGTTGTCCGAAATGCACCTGACGACACATAGACACTCATCGCCACCGCTTTTCCATGATGAGATTATCATTCTTAGCATCCACGCCTATCTGCACAAAGCCATTCGCTTCATACATCGTTTTAGCATGTTGATTCTCAGGATGCACCTTCAACATCATCGCTGATACAGCATTCGTCCTGCACCAACTCATGCAATAGCGCAATGCTAATGTACCTAATCCCAACTTTGCATGACGCTGTGCAATATAGACTCCAAATGACGGACGCTCATAGCCTGCATCAAAACCCCGCAACATGCAAAATCCCGCCAGTTCATTCCTGACGAACAGCCCCCAATAGCCATCTTGCTTGGCTTCTCGCAAAATCACCTTCAACGCTTCAGTTGATGAATCCGCAAATGGCACAAAATAACGGCTGTATTCTGCGTTATCTGAGTGTAACAATCGGGAAAACACGTCGGCATCAGCTGGTCTCAATTGCCGAATCATCAAATCCATCACGCCAAAATTACCTATACAACATAGTCAAAAGGTCACATAACAGTGTGACCTATCATAAGTTTATCATATTCGGATTGGCTTAAAATCCGACACCTACTCGCCTGCAACCCCTTCATCCCGAAAGTTAAGCGATTCGGTGAGTAGACTCTAATCAGTATTTGAAAGTGACGATATTGTTGGCATAGTGGAACCCGCCTCTGCTGGTAGCATGGCAATGATATTCAAGCACATCTCATCACGAGTCCCTTCCCCTGCCACAATATAACGCGGTTCTGGATTACGACGACTCACCCCATTGTCATAGGTACAAGCAGTACGAATAATATCACCCTGTTCTAGCCAAATCGGTTCCTCAAACCAATAATCGCCTTGCCAATCGAAATCCCAAAACGGAATATCGATCAAAATTTGTTCATCATCGGTATCAGGATTCAGGAATGTCTGTGTTGATTTGCCGACTGTGTGCATATGGCTCAAGATGGAAATCGCCCAGCCACTTGTTGGTACACGCATATCACAAAACGTCGTGACATTTTCAGGGGCTACATCCGCATAATCATCTAAGGTCTGTCCACACACCGCCAACAACAAATCAGACCCATTCCCTGCCTCTGCAATCGCTGCATCCCGATAACAGGCTTCACTGTCTATCTCAGCAGGACATGGAACTTCGACAGGCGCATTAATGGCTAGAATACGTAGGCTTTGTGGATTTTCATCCTCATCCGCTAAATCAAGGATAAGTTGCGATTGGTCAGCTTCAATCCCTGCTTCGGTATTGTAGTGCATCTGCATGATGATGAAACCGCCTGCCGGAATAAGCAAACCCGTATCATCTGGGAATTGGGCAGGAACATTCCCTGGCACCCATGACCCCAAAATTCCAACTGCCGCTTCATTGGCAACATCTGGATTCCCCAAGGCTTGTTCTAAAAGACGCACGACCATTTGTGTCCCACCAAAGGCATCAATTTGGGTACGCAACGCGCCATCATCCCCCGCGGAATCTATAGCTCCGTCAAGTTGAGCAACCGGATCATCTAATGTGAGGATATATTGCAATTCACTCAAGCCACCCACCGCTTGCAACAGGGGCAATAAGGGACCCATCATCCGTGTATCAGGTCCTCCGACCTCCAAGCCATTCCCACCAAAGCATTCCCAGCCCGGCTGACCATCTGCCCCATCCACCTCAGCAACCGCTGACCGCATCGCTTGTATCCCGGGATATAAAATGGTGTGGTGTGCCATGATTTTGCTACCGGGGACAACATTGTAACCCGTGATGTACGTGTCTTCTGCAACTCCCAAGTCCATCATGAAGCAACGATAATCATCACTCTGTGTGCCATCAGGTGTGTATGGAGCAGACATTTCAACCACAAGGTCGGCTTCGACAATCGGTTGTGCTTGTTGTAATGCAGGCTGAACATCTGTCACAGGCACAGTGCTGGGTGTATCGGCTACTGCCCATGCCACAATGAGTGCAATCTCTTCATCACTTAGGCTTCTATCATAGAGAAAATGCGGACTTAAATCACTAGGAGGCCAGGGTGGCATATAATCCGTACTGACGGCTATTCCAATATCCTCCGCACCCGCAATAATGTCTTCTGTTGTATCCATGGCAAAGCTATCATGTCCAAACTCCCCCGCAATATGGCAACCCGCGCAATGAAATTCGATGATTGGCGCGATATGCTCGGTATAGGTGGGTATAAAGTCAATTTCGATAACATCCGTTGTGGGACGGTCATCGTCATCTTCCCCATGTGCCAGCACTGCCCATGATGTTGCCAACACAGCAATCAAAGCAAGACAAACAAGTATCAGGCGGGCGGTATATTTCATTTGATAGAACTCCTGAAATTATAAAACGTACAAATGTTAGTTTATACGCATGTGTAAGATATGTCCATACAGATGTACAAAAAATAACAATTCTTTGTTATCCTAATTGGATGAATCAGCAATCCAACAACACCCCAACAGACCCCCGTATTCGACGAACACGCGGACGCATTTGTGAGGCGTTAAGTGAACTATTACAGGAAAAGGAATTTTCCGAAATTTCGATTACAGACCTAACAAAACGTGCCGATGTTGCGCGGGTTACTTTTTATCAGCATTTCGATAGCAAAGAAGCGGTGCTATTGATGCTCGTCAGTGATTTCTTCGAGCAGAGGTTTGAGTTGCTCAATCCGACAGTGGTACAGCACATGATGGAAACGGGGCAATTCGGAGGGATGACTGACAAGCTACCTGAGCTACTTATTGACCCAGCACAACTTCGTCAAATTCATGTTGCACTCAAACATCTGAGTTCAGATGTCCGTCATCTGGCTGTCAACTCATTTTTGCAAGTGTATAAGAGAAGCAATGTGGCGGATAATGAAGTGGAAGCGCGTCTGATAGCGACTTATCATGTGAGTGGTGTGCTGGCATTGCTAGAGAGCTATCTTGACGGCGACCTTGCGATTACACCCTCAGCATTTCGTAGAACTACGCTTGTACTTTTGCGAACGATGCTTACCCATTTAGCGCAAAACGGTGTTTTAAAGCAGATCCTTTCATCTGAAGAATAACGCTAGCGACCTACATCATCCAACGACAGCATCGCATCGGCTGGAATATCGACTCTCGCCACTTTACCAAGCACGAACTCAATATCCACAGGTTTCAATCCCGTTGCCGGACGCTTGAAGGTCAACATCTCCGCTGTGATGATAGTCCCTTGTGGAATAGCCACTTTCGCCACCACGCTCCGACGCATCCCTACCGCATTCATTTTTTCAACGTCTGTCGGTGCTTTAATATTGCTCCCCAATAGAATTTCTGTCTCGCGGATATTATCTACCAGTCGTCGAAATTCATCTGGCTCATAGGATGTCGATTGGTCAGGACCCGGCAAGGTTTTATCTAGCGTAAAATGCTTTTCAATCATCCTTGCGCCCAACCCCACCGATGCAATACAAGCATTGTCATTTTGTGTATGATCCGAATACCCCACCCACGCATTAAACGCCTGCTGCATGGTTGGAATCGTCAGCAAATTCGCGTCGTCTGGTTTGGAAGGATAATTTGTTGTACATTGCAACAAGACAAACTGTTCATTGCCTGTCTCTCGGATGGTTCGTACTGCAGTATCAACTTCAGCTAAAGTCGCCATCCCTGTCGAGACAATCATTGGCTTGCCCTTCTCTGCCACGTAACGAAGAAAATACGGCTCAGCAATATGAATAGAAGCCATCTTAAACGCCGGAATATCCAGTTCATCCAGCAAATCGACATCTTCAACGTTATAGGGAGTTGAAATACACACAATGCCCAAGTCCCGTGCATACTCAAATAGCTCTTGATGCACATCCAAGGACAACTCCAACTGTTTCAACATGGCTCGTTGTGATTCTTTGGGGTCTGTTACTTGCAGTTGATATTCCGCTTTTGGAGCCTCAGCCGTCACTACACGTTCTGCCTTGAAGGTCTGGAATTTGACACAATCCGCACCCACGTCTTTCGCCGATGCAATCAGTTCCTTCGCCATCGCCACATCGCCATTGTGATTCACCCCTGCCTCTGCAATGATGAAAACCGGACTATTTGATGAAATTTGAAATTGTTCGATTTGAATGGATTCAGGCATTCTCATGTTCAATAATATCCATGTTGTGACAAGTCTAAATGCAATTCGTTGTCGAGTTGGCGATTGCTCGTCCGATAATATGCCTCAACTTCATCCAATACAGCCGAAAAATCCGCGCCGTTATAAGCAATCAGGCGTTCTTTATGTGTGGCTTTACTCTGGTTAACCGGTGGAGCTTTCGCAAAATCTGTCAATGCCACATCAGATATGGCGATACCCATAAAATCCATTAATCGACTCAATTCCTCAATAGGTTGAGCAAACAATCGCTCAAATGGCACAATTAACACATTATCTGCGCCAAAAGCATCTACATATATCTGATAGGTTCGGTAGAAATTATAGTATTCCAACAAGATGGACTTCCGCCCCAATGCAAGGCACGTACAGGGTCCCTCTCGCCGACACACCGGATGCCGACATGCAGGTGCTAACTCGGTCGTGAGCGCATCTCGCAATTTGTATTGCCAATCGTATAAACCGCTATCATGCACATATCGCGATACGAGTAATTCACGCTGACGACGAATCGAAACAACAATCTTCGCCTCAACATTATGAGCAAGGTCAAATAAGCGTTGAGCCGCCAATTCGTCAAAATAGGGGCGGGATAAATTTTCCTGCGAGATAATGTTAATCTCACTATTCAAGAGCGTTGCTTCAAACGCTTGGCGCACGTCGTCGGGGGCATACTGACTATCGGGTTGAAGGGCGATTCGATTCGACCAATGATGAATATCAAGCCACAAACTCGGCTCACGATACGGCGGAATATCAATCGTGCTTGGCTGAATACGCTCGCGAATCTTACCGAATAAGCCCTTTGACGCATCAGGTTCAGGGTGAATCAGCTTCCCGACAAAGCGACAATTTGGCAAATAAGGAAACACCCGTTTTTGGAGCCAACTGGTTCCCGTTTTATGATAGCCAACATGAAAAACAACTTGTGTTTTATTCATCAACCGCTTCTAATTCAGTTGCATAAATACTGGATGACTCCGATTGGAAGTTCCATGGGATGATAGGTGCAATGAGTGCATTGCGATACAGTTTTTTCATTGCACGCCGCGAATCATGGTCAAAGACTTCAAACGAAATCAACGCATCATACTTATCAATCCGCCCACCCGGACGCTGACAAATCCCCGCCGTAATATAATAGGTGCCGGGCTTCAACAATTGACCGGGAAAGCGCGCCACATAACGATAAATCCCTGCCGACACCGAGTCAATCGGGGCTTCATGCGTATCCTCATCCGTCGTGAAGATGATTTTGTTCCCATAACTGTCTTGGATATGAATGGTAGTGTAGTAGGTCAGCTTTGGGTCACGAATTTCAATTGACAGTTCAATCTCAAAGTCCTCATGATAATCCAGCATCATGCTGTACTGTGCATCGGTTGTCCGCAAACCAATCTCCCGCATCTGAGCTGGCAATGCGGATTTCACAGGGAGTTCGACTGGATTGCCCTCAAAAGTGTGTTGCTCAGAGAGGTTTTGCATATAGATATTAACCGCGCTATCCACCCCACCATCGAAGATAACGCGCCCTTTATCGAGGACGATTCCACGTTCACACAAGTTATTCACCGCCGACATATTGTGGCTGACAAATAACACTGTCCGCCCTTGTTGTGCAACTTCATTCATCTTGCCCAAACTCTTGCGCTGGAATGACGCATCTCCCACTGCCAGCACTTCATCAATCACTAGAATCTCCGGCTCCAAATGTGCCGCCACCGCAAAAGCTAAGCGTACCTTCATCCCACTTGAATAATGCTTTATCGGCGTGTCGATAAATTGCTCCACTTCGGCAAAATCGACAATCTCATCGAACTTCTTATCAATCTCTGCTTTGCTCATGCCAATAATCGAGCCATTCAGATAGATGTTCTCGCGCCCTGTCAACTCCTGATGAAAGCCTGTGCCGACTTCGAGCAATGCACCAATCCGCCCATTGAGGAGTATCCGCCCCTCTGTGGGATAAGTAATCCGTGATAACACCTTGAGTAAGGTACTCTTACCTGCACCATTCGCACCGATAATCCCAACGACTTCGCCATGCTTGACATCAAAGGACACATCGCGCAATGCCCAGAAGGTTTCATCCAAATCTGATGCGCTGGTCGCTTGCCCGCGCAACAGCTTCCAAGCCCGTCGGAAGGGTCCTGTCACGGCTTGGGTGGCAAGGTCGATGAAGTTATCTTCAAACTTCAACCCGCCAATATGATATTCCTTACCGATTCCATCGGCTTGTATTGCGTATTTAGTCATCGCGTTATATCACATCCGAGAAGTATTTTTCCATCCGATTAAAGTAAAACAACCCACTGACCAATACGACTGTCGCCACCACAAAGGAGATCAAAATAAAGCCCGTTGGTGCGGTATTCGTTCCCAATAGCACCCAACGGAAGCCTTCAATCACTCCTACCATGGGATTTAAGGAGTACAGGAGACGAAACTGCTCTCCAACCAAACTAGCCGGATAAATCACTGGGGTCGCAAACAACCAGAAACGCACTAACAAACTCACGCTATAGCGCATATCACGGAATTGCACATTCATCGTCGCAAACCACAAACCCACTCCAAATGCCGTCATCATCGTGAGAATCAGTAAAATCGGCAACCAGATGAGTTTCCCTATAATCATGGGGTCAGTTGTCATCATGGGGATAAAGGGCAACGTTTCTGTTGCAAAAACTAAGGGAGCTAGCGGAGACACCGCATTAAAGACAAGGATCATTCCAAGCAACACCCCAAAAGCAATGAAGAAGTCAAACAAGCCCACCCCCACCGCCGCCAAGGGGATAATCAGGCGCGGGAAGTAAATTTTCTTAATCATCGAGGCAC
>JANQRM010000170.1 GCA_028284565.1 Anaerolineae bacterium
GGCATCCCATAGCGGGTCCATTGTTTGTAAGCCACGCACAATCACGACGAGTAAGATGCCCCCCACGAATCCAAAGAAACCATATGGCAATGCGCGGGATAATCCGGGTCTGTTCATGCAAGTCTCCTAACAGATAACAGAATTCAGATGTCAGAATTCAGCAATCAGCACATTTTAAATTTTAGCAATAAAGCTCATCATTCTAAAATTTGAACTTATTAAAAATTTAAGTCTTCCGTTTTTCGGACAGCGAGAATGCTGTCCCTACATTAAATGTTTTATTGCAATATTATTTCCTATTGTATCCAATACAGCACAACATAAAATAGTATCCATGCAACGGTGACGAAGTACCAGAGTTTGGCAGTGCCTTCTACTGTCCAAGAATTATCTGCATTGTATTGGGTTGTGTTGCGTAAGATATAGAGCATCATCCCACCGATGACGAGGGCATGCGTGAAGTGAAAGCCTGTCATCAAGCGGAAAGTTAAGCCATATTGGGTGGCAAGCGCAGTTGCGGGTATCGTCAGAAACTCGAATGCAATGATCCCCATAAAGACTGCACCTAAGCCAATTGACCACCGCCAGTTTGCAATAAAAGATGTGTGATTATCGCCTTGTAATGTCACTAATCCATTGCGTGCGAATATGGTACTTATGATGAGCGCAATTGTGGCGACGGTGGGGATAATGGGACTTAGACGTTCGACACCTTGGGGGGGCCATGTTTGGTATTGATAGCGCAGTTGCCAATTGACGACAATCAAGCTCACGAACACCATAATCCAAGAGACCTGAAAAATTGTCATACCCAAGCGTTTATTCTTCAGGTCGATGGCTTGTTTGCGGGCTTGTCGTTCTGCCTCAGATTGTCGCTCGAAAACGTAGGTCATGGTTGGTGATTAATCTGCGCCTTCTGGTGCAAGTTGGGGTGCATCCCCAGTTGTTTCACCATCTGACGATGACCGTTTACGCCCATGGGTTGCGAATAATTCGTCAATGGCATCAAGATAAGCTGTTGCCGCTTCTGTTC
Organism: Anaerolineae bacterium; assembly: GCA_028284565.1. The sequence continues at coordinate 1,034 of JANQRM010000170.1, forward strand.
CATAGCCATACGGGTCTTCAAAGGGAATGGGTTCGTACTCGAAGTTGATGGCTGGCGGTGGTGAGGTGGTTGCCCATTCGAGAGTCAAGGCACGCCACGGATTTGCGCCTGCAACCTTGCCCCTACGGAAGCTGACTGCCATGTTGTAGAGAATGACAAAGGTCGAAATTCCCAAGATAAAGGAGGCAATACTTGCTAACCGGTTAATATCAGTGAATTGCGGGTCATAGACAGCAACGCGACGTGGCATGCCTAGCATCCCAACAAAATGCATGGGGAAGAAGGTGAAAAAGAAACCGACGTAGGTCAGTACAAAGTGTATCTTCGCCAAACGTTCATCAAGCATCCGTCCCGTGACTTTAGGGAACCAGTGGTAGAGACCGGAATAAATCGCAAAGACACTCCCGCCGAATAGAACAAAGTGGAAGTGACTGACAACAAAATAGGTATCATGGACGTGAATATCGAAAGGTAATGCCGCGAGCATCACACCACTAATCCCACCAATCACGAACATGGACAAGAAGCCGAGTGCGAAAAGCATTGCTCCGGTGAAGCGAATTTTTCCGCCCCAAATTGTGCCAATCCATGAGAAAATCTTAATCCCAGTGGGGACGGCGATAATCATGGAGGTAATCATGAAGGGAATGCGGAGTTCGGGTTGGAGGCTGGTGAACATATGGTGCGCCCACACGGTAAAGCCGACAAAACCAATCGCCATACTTGACAAGCCAATCATGCGATAGCCGAAGATAGGCTTGCGGGAGTGAATGGAGAGGACTTCGGATAGTATCCCCATGCCGGGAAGCACCATGATATAGACGGCTGGGTGACTGTAGAACCAGAAAATGTTTTGCCAGAGCAAGACATCCCCACCACTTTCTGCCGCGAAGAAGGTGGTCCCTGCAACGCGATCAAGGAGCATCAAAGTGAGTGCGCCAGCAAGGAAGGGGGTTGCCATCACCGCGATGAAAGAAGTTGCTAAAATTCCCCAACAGAGCAAGGGCATTTGCCAGATTGACATGCTCTTGGGACGCATATTGAGGATGGTCACAATAAGGTTAATTGAACCGAAAATCGAAGACAAGCCTAATAAGTGTGCGCCCATTGCCCACAGAGTCTGTCCGTGTCCACTAAACTCTGCAACTGTGCTGAGCGGTGGATAGCTTGTCCAACCTGCTTCGGGTGGACCTACAAACCAGCCTAGTACCACAAGAATTCCAGCTGGTGGAATGAGCCAGAAGGCAAAGGCATTTAGCCACGGAAATGCCATATCGTGCGCCCCTAGTTGAAGTGGGACGACATAGTTCCCGAATGCGCCGAACATAGGAATAATCCATAAAAAGATCATGATCGTGCCGTGCATGGTAAAGAGCGTGTTATATGCAGACCCTGTTGCCATCAAATCGAGTTCGGGCGTGAGCAATTCCCAGCGTATCATCATCGCCAAGAAGCCTCCGACTAAAAAGAAGAAGAGGGCTGTCACACCATATTGCACTCCGATGATTTTGTGGTCTACGCTCCAGCCTAAGTATTCGCTGAGTTTGGGGCGTTTGATGGTTAGCTCTTCGGGTTGTGCTTGTTGTCCTAAGGGGACAGAAATGGTTGCCATGTGAGTTCCTTTCGTGTCCTACCTATAACGTTATTCTGTAGCTTCTTCGGTTGCTTCGCTGTCGGGACTGGGTGTTTCGGTCATTTCGGCATCGGTGTCTGTAGGCTCATCGGTGGTTTCTGCATCGGGTTCGGCTGTTGTTTCAACGGATGGTGCATCGCTACCACCAAACGTAATATCTACCTCATAGCCGAAGGTTTCATTAATTGCGGCAGGAATGGTTGTTGTTAGATTTTCAATATCGCAGGCTGAGTCATTCACATTCCCTGTACCTGTTTGTGTGCAAAGGAAGGCAACGATGGAGTAGAGTTCCTCTGGTGACATCTGGTTATTGCCAGCTTCGTCTGGTCCGAATACGGGCATTACAACTGATTGATAACCGGGAACTTTATAGGCTTGTGAATTGAAAATTGATTCGACGAGGTATTGCTCAGCCGATTGTCCTGATACTCGCGTTCCGGCGCGAACCCCAATGCCATTCAAGGGAGGTCCGGTTAGACCGCTCCAGTCGATGCGCGGTAAGTCGGCGAGACCTTCCCAAGTATTCTCTTGGTTAAGGACATGACACCCCTGACAAGCATAGTTGCCGATAGTTGCATGTCCACGGAGTACAGGGTCTTTAGGCGGTTCACGAAGTTCATCAACTGCCGCTAGATAGAAACTATTTAGGAAAGCCTCCTCGTCTTCATGAACAACGACTGTGCCACGCATCCGTCCGTGACCATCGCCACAGAGTTCAGCACAGACAATGGGGTATTCCACTGGGTATTCGGTATCTTCGACTTCAATCACCGTAAAGCGGAAGTCTGTGGGTCGTCCAGCAGGAGAAATGAGAATAGGGTTACCTTCTTCGTCCAGAATTTGATTTCCCTCACCATCGGTTTCAAATACGGCATTGGGTCCGGGGAGAAGGTCTTGCTTCAGGCGGAAAGCGGGAACCCAGAAGGAGTGTAAGACATCATCGGTTGTCATGGTTAGATGGACATTTTGCCCGACATAGGTGTGAAGCACAGGTCCTGTGTTGACGACGATGGGGTTGCCTTCGACGTTCAGTTGACCTGTGTCATAGGTAATAGTCCAAGCATAGCGAGCACCTGTGACATGAATTGGGATAGATTCTCCGGCAATAATATTTTCGTTTTCTTTGGGTGTGGTATTGGCTTGCCACACATTGAAGCTCATGATGGACAAGAAAACCACGATGATGGCAGGGATGATTGTCCAGACGATTTCGAGGGTGGCATTGCCATGTAACGGTGGTCCATCGGTGTCGTCTCCGGGTTTTTGCCGGAACTGCCAAATGGAAAAGACAAGCAATCCTTGTACAAGGAAGAATATCGCCCCACCAATGAGCAGGAGAACCCGGAACAATTCATCAACGTTCTTGGATTCGGCAGAGGCTTGGGGTGGGAATAAACTGGGGACGAAACCCGTGAGCAATAAACCACCCAAAACAATAAACACCCCAAATGCCAGAATCCCGACAATCGCGGCGCTACCGAGACCAGAACTACCTTGGTTTTGTTGTTGCATAGAGGATGCCTTAACTTAAATGGATGACAGCTTCGCTTAGTTTTTGATTAGAATTGCTGTTTGTTACATTTTACACAAATTGTAGACGGATTGTACCGAAAGCCCATGTGTTTTACAAGTTGCGACGGGCTACCCGACTATGATCTCTAATATGAAGAGTTTAAGGTCGTCGGAGACGGAAAGCGAGTGCATAGACTCCTAAAGCTAGAGCCGTGAGTAATACCATGGGCACAAGCGATAAGACGACGTTTTGTACTATCTGCTGATTTGTGGGGGCGAGTGTGCCATTGCCTGCTTGGATAGCTAAATCATAGATATTTTGCAGTGCGACTTGCTCGACGGAGTTGCGAGGTGCGGTTTGTAGTAGGCGTTCAATTGACTTGGCGGGTTGTTCGACTTCATGTAAAAGGTAGAGGCTGGTGTAGTCATCATAGGCTCCTGCATAGTGGCTAAACGCTACCATCTTAAGCCATTGATCACGGGCTTTGTCACCAAGCATATTGGGCGTGAGGTTGGTATAAACAGGTGGCGCAAAGATATATGCCCAAATTAACCCGACCAGTACCCCAATGTTCAAAAAGAGGACAATAGCAGTCAATGAAAAGGGACGACGATTCATTCGTTTAACTTATCCTTTGCCTGAGCAACACCATTCGCTACGAGTGTAACGCAGAATCGTAACCAAAACCGTTAGAATTTTATGATGTGAGGTAAGTGAGTTGCCGTTCATGATGTCTATAAATGTGTGGTGAAGAGGAAGCAATACTTGTGATTCATCTGGTATTATCTATTAACATCGGATTGAAATCTTATATCCATCCAATTCTTTTTGAGTAACCTATTGCACAAGAATGAAACCTAAAGGACATACGATGAGAATTCTTGAACTACAAGATAACAATTGGGAAGCGGAAGTCGTAGGTAAGCCTACCCTGCTCTTGCTGACAACAGGCGATGGCTTGCGGGGTGATTTTGTCTCTGCTTTTAAGAAAGCCGCAGAAGAAAACAGCACTTTGCTTTTTGCTAAGATTAATCCTGATCAGAATCCAATGGCGAAGGAGACCTTCAATATAAAGGATAAGCCTGTGATGGTGGGACTGTGGAATGGTAAGTCTTTGGTGCGTCGCTCGCGTCCATGGGGAAGCGATGTTGCTGGCGCAATTAAAATTATGGAAGATGCCTATGCGGAAGCGAATCCTGTTGCTGAAGGCGAGGAAGCATCACTGGTTGTTGCTGAAGATAAACCCGTGGCTGTGACAGATACGACCTTCCAAGGTGAGGTGATTGATTATTCACATGAGATGCCTGTTCTCGTTGACTTCTGGGCAGAATGGTGTGGTCCATGTCGCCAAGTTGCGCCGATTTTGGATAAGTTGGCGAAAGAGTTTGCTGGACAGATTCGGGTCGCTAAGGTCGATGTTGATGCGAATCCTGCGTTATCTCAAGCCTTCCGTGTTCAGAGTATCCCGACGATTATGGTTTACAAAGCAGGACAACTTATCTTCATGCAACCGGGTGCTTTCCCAGAAGCGGCATTCCGTGATTTAATTCAGCAGGCAATTACCGTCGAGATTCCGAGTGAAGCGGAAACGGTCACTCAGTAAATTGACAAGATAATCGAATGTTATTAAAGCGTCTCATCAACTTATGGGGCGTTTTGGTTTTATGCGGTGTTGTTTTCCTTGAGGCAGGGGAGTTCAAAGCCGAAGGTACTACCTTCTCCATAGACACTCTCGAAGATGAGTTGTCCTTGATGCTGGGCGATGATGCGCTTGGCAAGGTATAAGCCTAAGCCAACCCCTTCTTGGTGTTCAGTCTCTTCACTTTCGGCACGATAGAAGGGCTGGAAGATTTTGTCTTGTTGATCTTCTGGAATGCCATAGCCATTGTCGATTACTTTGAGACTTACCTTGTCATTTCCATTGCGAACCACCATTTGTATCTGTCCGCCTTCCTCGGTGTATTTGATGGCATTGGTAACAAAGTTCCCAATGACACGGCGGAGACGCGGAACATTGCCTTCTATGTAATGTCGGGTGTTGGGGACGCTTAAGGATAGACGGTGGGCATGTGCTTCCGCTTGGGGACGATACATTTGCCATGCTTCTTCGACCAAGCTGATAAAATCGACCCGTACCTTTTCTGTTTGGGCGATTTGGTCTTCCTTTTCCATACCCAAGATGTCGTCAATGATCCGTCGCATCCGTTTGGTGGCATCACTGATAATTTGAATGCCTTCGACAGCGCGGGGTGTGAGTTGTTGGATACGGCGCAAAATATCCACACGAAGTTGAATCGCCGCAAGTGGATTCCGTAAATCATGGGCGGCAATGCGTAGCATATCGGTCTTCATTTGTTCTAAGTCACTGACTTGACGATAGACTGATTCTAAGCCTCGAATCACCCGATATCGTTCAACAGCATAACGTAGCGCACGCTCTAAGGTGGTGGGCATGAGTTCCCGTTTTTCCATATAGTCCATCACACCCATTTGCATGGCTTTTAGGTCGAGTTCACGATCTCCATGCTGGGTCACAAGAATCATGGGAACATTGTATTCTTCTTGCATGGCTTGCTGGATGAAATCTAAGCCCGTGCGTTCTTGTTTATCTTTTAACTGATAATCAACCAGACACACATCAAACAACTTGGTACGAATAGCTTCGATTGCGGAATCATAAGACGCACACCAGTCGACTTCGGCATCGAAGCCGGGGACTGAGGTGAGCATGTCTAAAATATATTGCTGATCGTGGAAATCATCCTCGACGAGCAGAATCCGCATTATAGAATCCCATCAAAAAATATCAGCTTTTATTACTATACTCTCAGAATCGATTCTAGAAGCCTATAGATTTTATAGAAATAGTGTTAATTTTGAAAAACAAGCCAGTGATAGTTTAGTGGAGGCGCAACTTTAGCAATAAGTCATTGAGTTCATAGGGCATTGGGGCTTCAAAATGACAGCGTTCTCCAGATATCGGATGGTCAAATTGGAGTTCTGTTGCATGTAAAAAGAGGCGTTTGAGCTTCACTCGTTGTTTGCGGAAGCCATAGACGGTATCCCCGACGACTGGACAACCAATGAATGCCATATGAACACGAATCTGGTGGGTGCGTCCGGTGTGAATGTTGACTTTGACTAGTGCGCGACCTTCTTGAAGTTGATCTTCAATCACTTGAAATTCGGTACTAGCTGGTTTGCCATCGCGCAAGACTGCCATGCGTTTGCGTTGTTTGGGGTCTCTGCCGATGGGGGCTTCAATACGACCTGTGGGTGTTTCTGGCGTGCGTTCTAAGAGGGCGAGATAGGTTTTTTCAACGGTGCGGGATTGGAATTGCGCCATCAAGTTCTGGAGTACCTCTTTTTGCTTGGCGACCACAAGCAAGCCACTGGTTCCCTTATCGAGGCGGTGGACGATACCCATGCGCTCGGTAAGTTCATCATCATCTTCCTCCGCCATCTCTGCGATTTCGTCCCAACGCCCGACAATAGCGTGAACCAATGTCCCCGACTCATTGCCCAAGCCGGGTTGTACAACCATCCCCGCTGGCTTATGAATGACGGCTAAGACTTCATCTTCGTAGACAATATCCAGTGGAATATCTTCTCCAATGATAACAGTGTCTTCAACATCTTCATCAATTGTAACGGTGATGACTTCGCCGCCTTTGAGTTTTTGCCCGGCTTTCATGGATTCGCCATCAACCAAAACCTGACCCTCTTTTATTAATTGCTGGACTTGGTTGCGCGAGAGGTCAGTGAGTTGGGAAAAGAGATATTTATCTAACCGTTGATCGGCAGTTGCATGAAATTGGCGTGTTTTGGTTGGCATGAGGGTTGTCGCTACTCTCTTGGTCGGCGTACTAGCCTAGCATAACTGTGTTAGAGATTCAACAGAAAACGGAATTTTGTGAACTCTTTTGACCCTTTGTGAGCAAGTTGCTGTTCACATGATATATGAAATCAAGTATAATGATTGTATCGAATGTTGATGAATTTTGGAGGTAATGTTCTGGACTCATTGAATATGGCTCGTCACATCGTGGATATTGTGGAAGAGCGTAAGGCAGAAGACATTGTTTTGTTGGATTTACGTCCCGATCAAGTAATTGCGGATTTTTTTGTTATCTGCAATGGAGATAATGAACGACACTTGCGCGCCTTGGAAGGCTATGTGCGTGATGAGGTGAAGCGCGAGCATCAAGTTAAACCCTACTCTGTCGATGGCAATCCTGAAAGTGGCTGGATTGTGCTGGATTATGGGGATGTGGTGGTGCATATCTTCTCAGAAATCCAACGCCATTTTTATGATATTGAAGAATTCTGGAGCCACGACTCGAAAGTGATGCTCAGTATTCAGTAAATGTAAGGAGGGGCGAATATCATCAGCCCCTTTTCCCCTTCTACTTAACCCTCACCAACATTCTGACAAATTCCCCATGTCATTCGGTTTATTGTTATAATCAAAGCGACCTATCAGCTGTTGGGACGTTTTCATGACCTTGTTGAAGCGATGTCTTCATCTCATCTTAGTTTTTATGTTGATGATGCTCTCTGTCGTCTATGCACAAGATACTCCGGTATTCCCAATTACTCCGGGCATTATTGAAGGCAATATCAACGATAGTTTCCCTAGTATTCGGTACAGCTTTGAGGTCTCGAATGAGGATAGTGTCACGATTACGATGGAGAATACTTCGGGTGATCTTGACCCGTTTTTGCAATTGTTTGCACCCAATGGCGAGTTAATAACGGTCAATGATGATTTAGAAAGTGGCAATCGAAATGCCCGTATCAGCTTCACAGCGGATAGTAATGGGACGTTTCAAATCGAAGCCACGCGCTTTGATCAGGCTACAGGGACTACGAGTGGTACATTTCGGCTTCTCCTTGATATTGAAGGGCAAATGGTGGATGACACGCCCATCGACCCTCTGAGTATCCCGCCGGATTTTGGTGTGGATTATGACTTCATTGATTATGATGAGTTTGGATTTGGGACAATTGATGTCACCACAAATAAACAGTATTTTGTCCTAGGTGGAGATCAAGGGGATTTTGTGCGGGTTATTCTTACCATCACGGAAGGCGATCTCGCACCTCAATTAAGCGTGCTGAATAACCAACTGGCGGTAATTAGTCAAACTGCCGATGCACCAACTGGCGAGGCGATTGTCTATGCAACATTACCAGAACGCGGATGGTATCTAATTGAAGCGCAGCCGAGTGAAGGTGTGGGGCGTTTTAGTGTCTATCCTACCCGACTTGCTGAAGCGGTTATATCGCCAGATGCGCCAATCGAAGCTGAGTTCACCACGGATACTCCTCTTTTATCTTATATTTTCAATGGCACGATTGGAGACCGTGTTTTTGCTCAAATTGCGATGAATGAATTGGATACCGGGGTTGTCCCACGTATCCGTTTACTTGACTTAGATTTGACACCGCTGGCGAGTCGAGCTGGGAATGCCCAAGCTCGTGTCAGTGCTGAATTGCAACGGTCTGCTCCTTATATCATTCAAGTTGAGAATGAGAATCCTTCGGCAACAGGAACGTTTATGCTGGAATTGCGTCGTGTCCCGTTGGATATTACGAAAGAAAATGTGATTCCCGTCAGTTATAACGAAACCTATAAAGGGACAGTCAGTAGTGAAGAACCAATTGTCTTCTATCGTTTTATCGGGAAGCAGAATGAGTTGGTAACGATTGAAATGCAAGCTCAGCCGACGAATAGTCCTATTCCGCTTGATCCAGCAGTGTTGCTGGTCGATGCAAATCTGAATGAATTGGCATTTAGTGATAATGTGGGAAGTACTCGTAATGGTCGGATTGTTCAGTTTTCCCTACCGACAGATGGAACATACTACATTTTGGCACCACGCTCTGGATTTGCGAATGGTAATACAACGGGTGATTTTGACCTCACCTTGACTGTGGGGCAGATTTCGCTGTCGCAAGGTGCATTGACGGTGACTCTCTCTTGGCAAGGGGATGCAGACCTGAATTTATTTGTGCGTGACCCGCTAGGTCGGACGGTTTCATGGAGTAATCCAATTGTACCGAGTGGGGGTGCGCTTCAAATCGACAGCAATACAAATTGTGAAACCCCCACGGACCAACCCATTGAGCATATCACTTGGCAAGGGGGGGATGCGCCAAATGGTGATTATGTGATTTGGGTGTGGTATCAAAATGTGTGTAGCCTGAATCAAGATGTCACCTTTTCATTGAATGTCTCGGCATTTGGGGAGTCGCTTTTTACGGTTGGTGATAGGTTGCCGATTGTGTTGTCTCCTGAGCAACGGTTTGAGTCGGTAGTGCGTTTGACAGAGATGGGTGGTTTCGTGGTGAATGAGCGCAATATCACCAACCCATCTGCCCAGCAAAGTGCGAGTCAAGGTGGGGATATTTTGCTACGTTATGGGGATTCTGTGGTGGGCAATCTCAATGATGATATTTTTGCCTTGTTCTATCAATTTCAAGGTTTTGAGGGAGATACGATTCGAATTGATGCAGACCGACAAACGGGTAATCTTGACTCTATTATCGTGTTGCGGGATGCGGATGACCGTAATTTAGCACGGAATGATGACCGCAGTGCGACGGATTTCAATTCGACCTTAGAATATACACTCCCGGCCGATGGACAATACATCATTGCGGTGACGCGCTTTGGTTTGCAGGATGGCACAACCAATGGGGATTTTCGCTTGACGCTTAACCGAGTCATTGAGTAAGACCACTACACAATTTCTTCGCAAAATACTGACTAGCCGATGCTGTAAAAGCCTGCTACGCTGGCAATCTGACTAGCCAAAAGCAAACAAAGGCAAATCATCGTGAAAGTGCTAGTGACTGGCGGGGCAGGCTATATTGGAAGCCATGTTGTGGAGATGCTCATTGCAGGAGGTTATGACGTTGTCGTTTTCGATAACCTGAGTGCGGGACATCGAGAGGCGGTTCATCAAGACGCGGAACTTGTGATCGGCGATTTGCTCAACATGGACGACTTGAGCGCGTTGTTCTCTGCCCATCAATTTGAAGGGATATTGCACTTTGCATCGCATATCTTGGTTGGGGAGAGCATGGAAAACCCCTTTAAGTATTTGCGGGATAATGTTGATGCTGTCGTGAATGTGTTGGAGTTGTCGACACAGCACGATGTCAAACGCTTTATCTTGTCTTCTACTGCTAATCTTTATGATGCTCCGCAGACGATTCCCATTAATGAAAGTGAAGCTGTGATTCCCGGCAGTGTCTATGGAGAGACTAAAAACATTGCAGAACGCCTGTTAATGTGGATGGATCGAATCTATGGGTTGAAGTCTTGTTGTTTACGTTATTTTAATGCCTGTGGCGCACATCCTAATGGACACATTGGCGAAGACCATTCGCCTGAATCGCATTTGATTCCCATAGTACTACAAGTTGCACTGGGTCAACGTGATCACGTGACGATTTATGGGACAGATTATGAAACTTCCGATGGGACGTGTATCCGAGATTATGTGCATGTGATGGATTTGGCGAAGGCGCATATATTGGCATTTGAGGCTTTGGAAAAGGGTGAGAGTCGGGTTTATAACTTAGGGAGTGGCACGGGCTATTCGGTCAAAGAGGTGATTGAAACGGCGCGTGAGGTGACAGGGCATCCGATTCCAACGGTTGACGGAGACCGTCGGGCTGGGGATTTACCAGTTCTGGTTGCCGATAGCACGAAAATTATGCAAGAACTCGGTTGGGAGCCACTTTATGATAACCTCAAGCGGATATTGGAAACGGCGTGGACATGGCATCAGAATCACCCTCGTGGATTCGATGATTAGTAGGGAGCGTAGGGAAACCGTCGCTAGGCATGGGGAGATGACATCCTTATAATGCACGGTTTGTAATCTGGTAGAAGCACGAGAAAAGATGTATGCAACCACACGATGACTCAACTGAACCTCGCTCTCCATTTCGTGATGCGACACCAGAACTGATTCCAGCTGAGGATGATTCTGGCGGACCGGGCTGTATAGTTTGGGGCTTGGTTGGGTTGCTGACAGTTTTTTTGGGGGGAATGGTTATTATTTTGGCAATCATTTCCGGCTTTAACTCTGGGTTAACAATCGCCAAATCTAATGCGACTGCCACACAAAATGCTGAGATACAAGTCCAATGTGAGTTGCTGGGGAATGACCTGCGTGATGGTGGAAATTTGAGCTTGGCACAACGCCGTATTGAAGTGTTGCTGGAACAAACGCCAGCAGTTGCCTGCTTGAATACCTATATTCCCACTGCGACAACGATCTTCTTGCAAAGTTTGCCCACAGCAACTGCCACGCCGACGGTTACACTCTCACCGACAATGACCCATACGCCGACAATTGCTCCGACAGATGCGCCAACAACGGAAGCAGTTGTGGACACGGATTCACCTTTTGATTTGGAAGACTTGTTCTCGGATGCTCAATCGGCGATTGCAGTTGGAGAGTTTGTGGATGCAATCGATACCTTAGACGCGATTATCGCAATCGACCCTGACTATCGTGCAACGGAAGTCTCCCAGATGATTTTTAATGCGTTGACTTCTCATGCGACGAATCTCTATCGCACGGGGAGTCTGGCGGAAGCGATAGTTTATACGGGGCGGGCGGAACAATACGGTGACATCGGCGGGTTGAATTATGAACGCTTCATTGCGTCGCTCTATCTGGATGCTCAACGTTACACCGGACGCAATTACCCACAAGCCATTTCGCTGTTACGTCGGATTGTCTACGAGCAAAATCTACCCAACTACAATGGCGATTCAGTGCGACTTTTGCAAGAGCAATACTTTGCTTATGCGGATGCTTTAGTGATACAAATGGATTACTGTAATGCCTTCCAACAATATGATTTGGGCTTGCAAGTGAATGCCAATTCTGGATTGGTGGCGAGTGCGCGGGCGAATCGGGATCAAGCAGAGATTAACTGTCAGAATGCACCCGCAACGCCTGATCCGAATGCACCGACGATTGACCCTGCCAATGCACCTCCGCCAACAGCGACCTTCGCTCCGGTGGGGCAACCGGGTGGCTAGTCTTCATCCTTTGCTCATTTTAGATTCATTTGAGATTAAATCGAGGACATTATACTTTGGTCTCGGATAGGTGAATCGCTGACGTTTTCATCACGAGCCTATCTATCGAAAGCACCTGCCGGATTCCCCCTTCTCGGTAGGTGTCTTTCTTTAGGTGACAGATGATTTAATAGATTTACTCTTCTTTTATCCCCCAAAATCTATCAAATAATACCCCTAAGACGAAAGTAACGACTAAAATAGCACTTAATAATAGTACGACATCAATTCTAATTGGAGCATTCTGAGGATTTTGAACGAACGGTGCAAGAATGTAACTAAAAACTGCAAGGATAAACATAAATATCAATGTAAGTCCTGATAAAGCGAATCTTGCTCCTTTTCTAATTCTACCTAGTCGCTGAATTTGCTGATTAATCTTATGATTTTTTATCGCAATTGCCGCAAAATCAGCAAAAGTTTCTAAAGTTTCAATTTGTATTTCTGTAAAAGCACAAGGGTTTGGGTGTTCAATATTGATAACACCCAAAACTGTTGGTTGCTCATCATTTTTATCTTCCTGTAATCTCAATATATCGCGCAATTTATCCAAAAAAATCGGTTGGTTATCATATTTATCCCTCTCTTTATCCAAAATAGGAATTGATATATTTGATTTTGTAGTAGTGTAAAAGCTTTCTTCATATTCTGTTTGTCTCCAAGCTCGTGTAGCAACAGGATCGTAATAGGACAACGAGCCTGCAGTTTCACCATTTCCAAATTCAAAAGTACAATCATCCCGTATTACGATTTTTCTACGAACGTGAGCCAGAGCAGTAATACCATCTTCCTTTTGAATTTTTTCCTCAGAGTCGTATATCGGGAACTTAGCTATTTCGATGATGTGTGTAGTATAACTGTGTTTAGAGTCTGTCTTAATCGCAAGATATTTTTTAGCCTCATTGGGTAGTACCACATAGCTGATTGAACCATCAACCAACTTTGCCGCTTCTAACGCAATAGTTGTAAGAATTTTTTCTTGTTCAATCTGTCCAACTAATGTTGTAAGGGCAGTTTCAAGTCTCTTCGTAGCTTCAGATTGTTGTGCAGAAAGAATAGTGAGCGCTGCTTGATTGGCAAATTGTCTCAGTGTTACCTCATTGGTATTTGTATAGTCGAAAATTTTGCCATTGTGACCATTTTCTATCGTATCTAATGTAATAATTCCAACAATCTCATCGAGATAACGTAAAGGCAACACGATCCAAGATTTTACATTTCCTGTTAGTGAATAATCCCAACCATAATTTTCTAACTCATGTTTTGCGTCAGAAAAAACCCTACGCTTCAACTCACCCCTTAAAACAGCCTGAATCAGCTGATCATCCTTAACGGGTCTGTGTAATTTCCAGTCGGTTTCGTCATACCCAACCTTATGTAATAAGGTACGTACTGAACGTCCGATTATATCATCTTTATCTTTGTCATTGATATAATCTCTTTCGCTTAATAACGATAATGTGGCACGGTCATATTTCACTAAATTCCTAATTTGATCGAGTACAGCTTGTGCTGATTCTCCTAAATTATCGACATGTTTATTAAGTTCACGGCTTGTTCCATACCGATTTTTCCTGTAATTAATGATTTCTAAAGTAGCGTTAATATGCCCTGCTAAGATAAACGGTTCATATTGTTCTTCAAAATAAGCATAATATCCTCCTCTTAGAGCTTCCTTGGTAGCGTTTAGGGAACCACCCAAAACTATGAGAATCAATTCAACATAACGGTCACGACTTTTTGCATCATTAACAACAACTCGCCATAATTCTTCATCATCGGGATGTTGGAAAAACAATATAACTGTATTGTAATTATCTGGCTCACTTAAGTAATCAAGTGAAGTGATCTTTGTAGAATTTGCGTTTGGTTTAGTACATGGAATTCTAGGAGCTGAAGATAATTCATTTTCTAAATTTAGTTCTTCAAATGCTTTAGTGATTTGAGTATCTGATAACTTTGCAGAATGAAGGACAACTACACGTTTCCAACGGTGCGACAATGGAGAAGTCATTTTCTTTAAGAGTAAGTTTGGATAAATATTCTAATAACTATAACATATGTTGTATTTCTGAACCAATTTGATGAGATATTCACTATAAACTAAAAGAGACGACTTGCATCGTCTCTTTTGTTGATGTTTTAATCTGATTAAGGTTTATTCACCCAAGCCCAGACGACTGCGACGTTCTTCGAGTTGACGGTCTACTTCACCAATGCCAACGGCATCTTCGATTTGGTCTTGCAGTTTCGCGGCGGCGAGTTCGGTACGTGCGTCTTCTTGGTCGATTTTGGCGCGAATTTCATCTACCAAGCCGTCGATTTCGGCATCCCCTGTCGACTCGATTTGGTTGAGGCTCTTGATGGTGGTCGTGACGACTTTCTTGCTTTCCATCAATTCCATCAAGGAACGCATGCGTTCACGTTCTTGCTTGACGGAGGTGAGCTTGGCTTCGAGCTTCATCCGCATCTTGAGCATATCTTGATATTGCTCTTCTTGGACTTGCCATTGCTCATAGTATTCTTGCGCGAGTTCTTGTTTGGTGTTCATTTCCGCTTGGGCGGCGGCGGCAAGGGAGTCTTTCCCGCGCATGAGGAGGGTATCAATATCGCGGTCTAGCTTATCGGCGGCGGCGGCGAATTCTTCATATTTTCGCTTGAGCGTCCGAACCGTCCCACCCACAGTCGCGGCGGAATCTTCGAGTGCTTCAAGATTGCGTTCTACCTCACGGATGTATTCATCCATGACTTTGACGGAATTGCTTTGTAAGGCCCGATCCACCAATCCATGCAGATTGGCGTTGAAGAGGGTGCGAACTTTATCAATGATGGTTGGCATATCTGGTTTTCCCTTATCACTGTCGAAATAGATGTGCGGTATCAGTATATCATGAAGCGTAACGGTGTTACAAAGAGAAATTACGAATCCTATCTCAAAAAAGTTGCAAGACTTGAGGTGGCAATTGCTGGATTCACACTATAATACGGCTATGAGACGTTTTTTCCGCCTTCAACCTGCCTATGACCTCTTCAGTTGGGATTATTGGTTCGGACAAGTCGATAGCCGTCCGCTTGCGCTATTCCGCATTGTCTTTTCGCTCCTGTTACTGAAAGATGCGGTTTATCATATCTTCCTTGCGGGAGTTTTTTATAGTGATTTGGGTGTCGTTCCGCGTTCTACGATGCTCGAATTGGTGCGTCAGACTCGCTTCTCCTTCATGGATGCGATTGGACAGGATTGGCTCGCTGGGCTGTTTTTCGTTGTGTGGTGCATTGTCTTGCTGGGGATGTTGGTTGGCTATCGTACTCGGCTGATGGTGATTCTCAACTTCCTGATTATTCTGTCTGTGCATGAGCGTAATCTGTGGGTGCTGAATGGTGCGGATACCGTGATGCGGGTGCTGAGTTTCTGGATACTTTTCCTCCCATTAGGACGCTACTATTCGATAGATGCAATTCGCTTGCCAGACAGATCGAGAACGGCGTTTGCGTTTCCCTTACGGATGATACAGCTCCAAATTGCGCTGATTTATTTCTTCACCTTTATTATGAAGTTTCATGGTGAGATGTGGCGCAACGGGGAGGCAGTCTATTACTCGCTTCAATTGCAAGGCTTTACGCATGCGACGGGGGATTGGTTGGTTGCGAATGTGCCGTATGAATTCTTCCAAGTGAATACCTATCTCACCCTATTTACGGAAGCTACATTTCTGTTTCTTGTCTTCATGCCGATACTCCAACCCTATTTGCGGATACTGGGGTTGTTGTTAGGTACAGGTTTGCATTTTGGCATTGCTATCTTTATGTCTGTGCCGAATTTCTCGATGGTGTTGATTGGCAGTTATTTGCTGTTCTTCCAGCCGGAATGGCTTCAATGGCTAGAGCGACAATTCACGAAAGCCTATTTCCCGATTCCTAAGATCACTGATGCTCATTTGACGAAACGACGGATAGTGATTGTTTTGTTCACAGGTTTCATGATGTTCAATGTGATTGGCTGGAATCTATGGCGGATGCGTCCGCATGGTCGTCCTTTGGGGTCACAACTTTCCGATATTCAGACCCATCTGGTGCAATATCTGGGATTGTGGCAGGTTTGGGATATGTTCTCGCCGAATCCCTCACGGGGGGATAGTTGGATGGTAGTCATCGGACGCTTTGAAGATGGTCGAGAGGTCGATTTACGGACGCTAGGCGACTATACGGGTGAGCGACTGCGTTTCTTGTTTGGACCTGATGTGCGCTGGAAGAAATTTGACGAAAACGCCAATGTGAGTGGGAATACGCCATTATTAGAAGCATGGGGCAGTTATTATTGCCGAATCTATAATATTGAAGGCAATCTACCAGATGGGGAACATCTGGCAACCTTAGAGATTCAATTGCGGTCTCGTGCGACACATGCTCCCAGTGCGCCAGAAAATGAATTTAGCAATAACCTCCGCTGGAAACACTGGTGCTATGAACAATATGCTTATTGATTAAATCCTTTTGCTTGCCTACCATACGTTAAACAACAAGTGATAGGCGGGCATCATGAGTGTATTGGGCAATATTATCTGGTTGATATTTGGTGGATTGATCGCTGGGATTGGTTATATCCTTGGCGGATTATTGCTTTGTGTGACAATCATCGGTATTCCCTTTGGGTTACAGGCGATACAATTCGGTTTTACTGTGTTCACGCCATTCGGTAAGACGACGTTGCCGAAGGATGGTGGTGACGGTTGCTTGCCGATGGTCTTTAATATCATTTGGCTCATTTTATTCGGATGGGAAATTGCGATTGCTCATCTGGTTGGTGGAGTCATCTTAGGGATTACGATCATCGGTATTCCTTTTGCCAAGCAACACTTCAAACTTATTCCGATTGCGCTGTTGCCATTTAGCTATCAATTAGGCGACGCATAAAGTCATAGATCAACTTGTTATTTTTAATGAACTCAATCAAAACTATTTCGATTCCTGCTGGCATCTATTCAATTGGGAACGATAATTCTGCAACGAGCCGTCCAGCCCATGAACTTGAAATTGATGCGTTTTCTATTGCTGAAGGTTGTGTGACGAATCATCAATTTGCCTATTTTATTAATGCAGAGTGCTACACAGATGAATCATTATGGACAACAATCGGCTGGCGATGGCGGGAAAGCAAACACGTTCTTGCGCCTGCGTTTTGGTTGGATAGACAATTTAATCATCCCGATCAGCCTGTCGTGGGTGTCGCATGGTACACTGCGATGGCATATGCCAAGTGGTTATCTCGTGAGACTGGACAAGTGTGGCGATTACCTACCGAAGTTGAATGGGAAATTGCTGGTCAAAGTCAGCCAAAACCTCATCAACAATTCATTAACAGTGCGGAACGGGGACTGGGATTCCCACTTAAAGCTGTGGGGGAAGGTTATC
This sequence comes from Anaerolineae bacterium, assembly GCA_028284565.1. Next base: position 18,698 of record JANQRM010000170.1, read on the forward strand.
GGGCAGAAAATGGTGTGTGGAATATGCGTGGTAATGTCTGGGAGTGGTGCTTGAGTCGCTGGGGGCGTAATTGGCAATCGCTCGATTATGGCTATCCATATGTGGCAGATGATGGACGTGAAGATACCGACGGCAGTCATGCTCGTGTTATGCGAGGGGGTTCATGGTTTGATACCTTGGGTGAATCTCATTGTCATCATCGAGGTCGCTATCTTCCCGGCTCTCGTGGGAGTAACATTGGTTTTCGGCTGGTTCAAAACAATTAGGAGGATGTGTGACAAAATCCATTGGTGAACAGAATTATGAGCAATTTGCTCAACGGTATGCTGAGCTTGCCCCGACGAAACCTCATAATGCTTATTATGAGCGTCCTGCAACGGTCTCGATGATTCCTGACATTACAGGTAAACGGGCGCTTGATGTGGGTTGCGGTCCTGGTATTGTGACGGAGATTCTGCTCGATAAAGGAGCGGAGGTGGTTGCGTTCGATGTCACACCTGAGTTTCTCAAGATCACCCAAGAACGTGTAGGGGAACGAGCCACAGTATTACGAGCGAATCTGGAAGAGCCATTGATCTTTGCATCTGATGAAGAATTTGATTTGGTACTGTGTTCCTTGGTGCTGGATTATATCGAAAATTGGGGCAAGGTTTTTCGGGAATTTTATCGTGTTCTTAAAGCAAGCGGTTGGTTGATTTTCTCCTGTGGAAATCCGGTGTTCGACCATCGGTTCTCTCCCTCTGGGGATTATTTCGCCACCGAAAAGTTTAGTATTGAATGGCATGGCTTTGGTGAACCCTACCCGATGATTACCGCCTATCGCCGTCCGATGAATGCCATAATTCAGCCCCTGATTGATGCAGGCTTTCAATTGGATACCTTCCTTGAACCGCAACCTGTGCCAGAATTGGAAGCCATTGATCCAGACACTTACGCTGATCTGATGGTGACACCGGGTTTTGTGTGTATTCGTGCGCGGAAGTGAGTGATGTTTGATTTCTCTGAATTTCCGACTCTTGAAACTGAACGATGTCTGTTGCGCGAGATGACTCAAAACCATGCACCAGCAATTCTAAAGCATCTGGGTAATCCCAAGGTGAAGCAGTATCTCAATATGAATTTGTTTCAGGATATAGAGGATGCAAAACGCTGGATTGATTGGATGAATCGCTATTTCTCTGAGCAAGACGGATTGCGTTGGGGTATCACGCTTAAATCATCAGGAGAGTTTATGGGTTCTGTGGGTTTGCATGGCTGGAATAGATGGGTGCGCTTTGCGGAGGTAGGGTATGACTTAGCAGAAGCCTTTTGGGGACAAGGTTATGCGACAGAGGTAACCCGACGAGTGATACAATTCGGGTGGGAGGCGATGAATCTTCAGCGTATTGAAGCGGATGTCGTCTCAGGGAATGACGGGTCTATACGAGTATTGGAGAAATTGGGATTTCAGTATGAAGGGACTCGTCGGCAACGTGTCTTATTAGGTGATACCTATCATGATGAGTTGTTGTATGCTCTGTTGAAAACAACTTTGTCATAACTTTATGCAGTCGTAAGGAATCTCGAACAGAGTTCGGCTAGGATAGATATGTGAAATTATGTTATGCTAGTTGAGTGAATGTAAGCTGAGGAACAAGTTGTGGATAACAAACCTGTCGTAAATGAAGAAGTCATTTATGAGCAATTGAATGAACTACAAAAATCCAACCAGCCTGACGAATTGGTTGTCATCCCACGATTGATGTTTAACTATCTGGTGGTGGCATTGGTCTTTTTGGGTGTGGGTGTCTTTATTGGGACGAACTATATCGGTAACAACAATGTCGATGAGGATTCGATTGCGCGCGTTGTCCGCAGTGTCTTGAGTGAGTATGATTTTTCGGGGGATGAAACGGTGAATGCACGTGCTTTAGTCGATGATGACCCCTATCTGGGTGATGAAGATGCCCCGATTGTCATCGTCGAATTTAGCGATTATCTCTGTGGCTTCTGTAAACGGCATCACGACACGACCTTCCAAGAGATTATGGACAATTATGGTCAATATATCCGTTATGTTGTGCGCGATTTTGCTCAATTGGGTCCTGAGTCGTATAGCTCTGCTTTGGCGGCACAATGTGCGAATGAACAGGGTGCGTTCTGGGATTTCCATAACGAATTCTTCGACCATCAAGAACTCTTGGGCTTAGAATTTTATATCTCGATTGCCGAAGAATACGAGCTGGATATGGATGCCTTCACCACATGCTTTGAGGAAAATCGCTATCAAGAAGAGATTAATTTCGACTTTGTGGATGGTCAAATCAATGGCGTTGCCGGGACACCGGGCTTCTTCATCAATGGTAATTTTGTGCGAGGCGCACAGCCATATATGGTCTTTGATCGCTATATTCAAGTAGAACTGAGCAAAGCGGGCATTGAATATACGCCACCAGAAAGGTCACCCTCAGACTCTTAGTTTGACCAGTCTATGTAAGTATATCTGTCCTGTCGAGTTGACGGGATTTTTATTTGTCACGTTCCAACGCTACAACATTCATAACAGCTTAGAAAAGTTCTTATTAAGATAACTTCAGCTTTTTGCTATATCTTCAGAAGTAAGTTAAAAAATCTTTGTAATCGTATATTCATCAGCCGAGATAATTTAGTAGATTATCATGAAGTACTTATTGACCAACTTAATTATTTATATCATGACAACTGTTGTTATTGCTCAAGATAGTTGTCCTACCATTGTTGCTAATGCCATGACAACCCTTAATTCTATCTGTGAAGTGACTGGACGTAATGAACTATGTTATGGGAATACATTGGTGAATGTAACAACCCGTACCAGAGAGGTCGATTTTTCGCAACCAGGAGATATTATCTCACTACTTGAGATTGAATCTATTCGCACCAGTCCCTATGCTGAACCAGATGAGTGGGGACTTGCTCTTATGCGGATTCAAGCAAATATTCCAGATACTTTTCCAGGACAAAATGTAACCTTCTTACTTTTTGGAGGCGTTGAACTTGTTGAGGCTGAGACAACATCGAATAGGCTAACAGCCAATGCTTTAGCCAACATTAATTTACTTAGCAATCCTTCTATCAATTTTCCAGTAATTGGTAGATTAGAAGCGAACACAGTAATTGAACTGGTTGGGCGCAATGATTCTGGAGATTGGGTTTATGCAATTACGGAGGAATTAAGTGGCTGGGTTAATGTCCCATTGCTTGAAGTTGTGGATGATGTCATGATACTAGATGAAGTCTCCGACGATTTTTCTGCCCCGCCTTCGGTATCAGCTACGCCTATGCAAGCAGTTTATTTTAGTTCTGGTATAGGTGAAACGAAGTGCAATGAGGTTCCAGAAGATGGTATTCTCATTCAATCTCCACAGTACGAAGTGCCAATCGAACTTATTATTAATGACGTTGAGATTCAACTTGGTTCAACTCTTTACCTCCAAGCAGAAGCTGGAGAAGAGATGACAGTCTATGTGGTAGAAGGATTTGCTAGAATTACTTCTAACGGCGAAACAGTTAATGTCCCAGAAGGAGCGGTGACGAGTGTTAACATAGATGATGAACTTCGCGCGATAGACACGCCTACTGATCCAGAACCTTATATGATTCAACAAGTAGCATCTTTACCTCTAAATACAATGGAAGATGTGATTGAAATTGCAGAGCCAATTTCAGAAGAAAGTTTAGCCGGAAATACTATCGTTGTTCAAAGCGTGAGTGAGTGGGTTGATACGGGTATCGAATTATTTGCAGGGCAAAGTTTTATGGTGATTGCTAGCGGAGAAGCCAATATATGTGGTACAGGTGACAATCCAAATTGTGTCGATGATCCATTAATTAACCAAACAATTGGTCCAGAAGGTAATTTCAGTTTCGAGATTTGTGAAGGACAATTTGGTTCTTGCCAACTTATGCCAGGTGCTTATGGTTTGCTTATCGGGCGTATAGGAAATAGCTCTTCTTTTTCGATTGCAAACGGAGGTAGATTTATTGCAGAGGCAAATGGCAGATTATTGCTAGGATTTAATGATCATAATTTCACTGATAATTCAGGAGCATACTCCGTAACAATATATGTAGACTAAAGATTTTAGATGTTGAGTTTGATACCCTTGTGTTTTCGACAGTGCATACGCTCATTTAATAGTTACAGTCTTCAGTGGTCATTATCATCCCACAAAATGTCTATGATATAATTAGGTCACCAGTAGCTAAGCCATTGATAAACCATCATGCCTGACCGTTTTGTTGAATCGCATATCCGCCAAATCCCAATATTTGCCAACCTCCCAGCCGAGCAATTCGGGTTGATTGCGGAGGCATTTGAAGTCCGCAGTTACAATCCGGGGGAGGTCGTCTTTAGTCAAGGGGATGCCACACTTGGCTTACTAAAGTTCGTCAACGGACAAGCACAACTCATTCGCACACTGCCCAACGGTCAACATGAACAACTAGGACTTGTTGGAGCTAACCAAATCCTCAACCAGAATGCCATTTACCAAACAGGCGTTGAAACCGCCAGCCTAATCGTCGAACAATCAGCAACCGTGCTTAAGTTACCCCGTCAAGCCTTCCTCACGATTGTTTCGCATCATCCAGAGATTAAGCAATACATTGGCATGACCAGCGACCCGAATGAGGGCTTTTCTAGCTTGCATTTTACTGGGCAACGCGAAAACGAAGAGATATTCGTCTATACTCGTCGGCATTGGTGGGCATGGATTCGCCTAGCGTGGTTGCCATTGCTCATCATGGTTGCGATGTGGATCGGGGCAGGGCTTGTGCAGACACCCGCGCTATCACTGGTTATCTTCGTCTTCTCGATCATCTTGCCCGGCATCTTCGCGCTCTATCTCTACGCTGAATGGCATAACGACCTTGTGATTGTCACCGACCAACGCATCATACGTATTCGCCGCGTGATTCTGACCTTCCGTGAGAATATCAGCGAAGTCGCCATCGAAAGTGTGCATGAGGTCAACACGGAGATACCTGCGAATGATCCCTTCGCGCGCTTTTTCGATTATGGGACGATTGAATTGAAGACGGCGGGGAGCGCAGGGAATATCGAACTGGATTTTGTCCCTAATCCTATTCGTGTGCAAGACATCATTATCGAAGACCGTCAGCATTACCAAGACCGTCAGGAACAGAAGCATCGCAATGCTATGCGCGCCCAATTAGAGCGTTGGATGAACCCTGATGCTGTCCCTGAGATGAATGCTCAGCAAGGCGCGCCAAGTATCGACCCAGATAGTGTGCCGAAACAAGTTGCCAACGCCTCCCTACGTCCTTTGCGAACCAAAATCGTCCTCGCCAATGGGGATATTATCTATCGTAAGCATTGGATTGTGTGGTTGCGGAACACCATTTTGCCGATAGCGGTAATGATTTTTGCAGTAGTCGAAGTATTGCTCAGTTTGATCGCTGGAGCTGGTCTGCTGGGGGCAACGGTGGGGGTATTTGTCTTCCTGATCGGCGCAGTTGCATTTTTCTTTGCCGATTGGGATTGGCGGAATGATTATTACATTGTGACTGACTCAACCATCACCATGATTCATCGTCGTCCGCTCTGGTTACAGAGTCTCAATGACCAAATATTGCTGGAACGAGTGGATAATGTTGTCTCAGATTATGCAGGCTTGTTTGCTAATTTGTTTGGGTATGGGGATGTGCGGGTGTCCCTCATTGGTGCAGACCAGCACAAAAACTTGGGGATGGTTCCCAGTCCGCAGGAAGTTCAAGCCGATATTTCGCGCCGGCAAGCGCGGGTGAAGCAACGTCAGCGGGATAATGACGCGCGTAAACAACAAGAGATTATTGGGGAATATTTGTCGCTCTATCATGAGATGCAAGGACAATATGGTCTCGTGCCGAATCCGCAACAAGCACCACCCCATCAAACTGTCCAGCCAAATCCGTCTGTGCCAGCCGCGCCGATTCCACAGCAACAAACGTCGCCATCTGCGCCTCCAACTGGCTCATCACAAGATCGTGTGCGTCCACCACGAATCCCACGACGCAACCCGCAAGCTCCATCTCGTCCGACAATGAGTCCGGGTGTGCCATATAATCCACCCCCGCCGCGTGACCGCAGTCGTCCACCACGCCCCAACCGCTTCCCACGACGTAACAATTCAGGTTGATGGGAGATTACAAATGCTAATCGACCAAAAATATATGAATATCCCTGCGTAGATTCAAAACTAATCATTTGAAGTTTCTTTAAACCAAGATAAATAAGAGTGAAGATCAATTCTGAAAGTACGGGAAATATGCTCTGCAAATGTTGAGTATGCTTCGACTATAGAAAACAATCGCTTCTTATCTATCCCACGGTTACCATCCTTTTCAATTACCGACGCAATTAAATCGAACGTAGCATTATATTGTGTATTATCTATGATCGTTACAATGCTCTGAAGTCTATCTCTGATTTCATTTGATATATGGTTATTCCTTGTATCTGCTAGAAGTTGACCTATCTTTTTCTGAATCTCATGTAGCGATATCTTAGGATTTCTAAGGTCTGCTTGAGCATTTTCTATAACGTTACGAGGAAACTCGGTAGTTGATTGAAGAACTAATATGATATGTTCAACAATCTTTTCTTTTAAAGGAATATTCGATATTTCTACACCTGAAACTATTTTCTGCATAACTTCTTGTTGTTCTTCTGTGATTTTTTCTTCTGTTTTAAGGAAAATTTCAACTAGCAACAAACATCCTTCCCATACTGTTTTATATGTAATTGGATTAGGATCAAAGTAAGTATAATTATCTAGCATTTCAACATCGTTTATCACAGCAGTTAAAGCAATAAATGGATTTTTTTCTTCTTTCAACGTCATTATGATTTTTTCGAGTCTCTCTTGGTTATTGAAAAATTGAGCTTTGAGATTAGAACGTGAGGCTTTTATTGAACCTGTTAAGATTGCTTCAAAGCAAATTCGGTAGATTAGCCATCCAAAATGTGTCAAACTTCCGTATTGGCTCGGACTTGATTTATCCTTTGAAAGGATGAATTTATCTTGTTCCCATTTTCCTTCGTGCAATATACGTGACCGAGCATTGTAGAATTGTTTTCCCCATTCACCCAATCTAGAAATATCCCCTAGAATCATTTGAATAGAATGTATTAACAAGTCTGTTTTATTCATTTCTCGTTCAAAGCTGAACAAAGTTTCAAAAGCTGTTGCCAATGCAACTAGACTTAAATCAGATGTGATGGATTGGAGACAACTTCGATTGTACCATTCGAGAGAAGTCAAAATTCTCGTATTCAAATTGGATGAATTGTCATTATAAATATATTGAGAAAGTGGATTTGAATTAGATTCAAATATTCGATGATGTGCGAACATACGTGATAAATCTAGACTATCGAAAATCTTATTTGTTCGAGGATATATACGACACCCCTCTATTACATATCCATCATCAAATTGATTTAGTTCATAGAAATAACCCTCATACGATTTTTCCTCTTTTGGAAAATTATCAGTTTGTATACATCTAATTATTGATTTCCAGATATCAGTTTTGACCGTGAATAGATAATAATCAACCTGCTCATAATTACGAAATAACCAACTTTTATGAGGACTTTGGTCTGGAACACATGCAAGATAATCGAAGATTTTTCTAAGCTCTTCCAACTTGTTTTTGAAGTCAAATTCTCTCTTGTCGTCGTAAGGTGTTGAAAGAGTTATGCATGTTACATCTTTTACAGGCTGATCATCACTATACAGAAAAAACATTTGACTTAGCTTAAGGAAATGTTCTTTATTTTCATCTGACATATTTACATCATCTATCGCTGAGATGGGGAACAAAGTCTCTCCCCAAATAGTCATAGGTTCATGAATTTCAATATAGGGGAAAATACAAAACAGAGATTGTTGAGTTGTCATTCAACACCCTTAGCGAGATGAATATTCAAATTATGATCTTTTATTCAGGTGTTTCAATTACCGCAAGCGTAAACTCTGCATCTGAACTTCATCCATGGCATCAATCGTGTCTTGCAGACTAGCCACTTCATCTTGAATTTCGAGGCGCAGGCGTTGGGCTTTCGCACCATCAGCTTGCTTCGTACCCAGCAAGGACATCTGCGCGTAGACCGTTCCCAAGGAAGCCAGCGTACTTTCCAGTTGAATCTCTGCACGTTTCACACTGCTTGCCGTCGCTTCGAGGTTGATGCGTTGCTGTTCCAATTGACGCAGTTTACGCTCTAGTTCCGCACGTACGATGTCATCCCGTTCCATTTCGATGCGTTGTTTGGTCTTGCCGATTTCTTGCGGAACCATGCGACGGTCACGCTCAACTAGGGAGTTTGACTCAAACACGTCAATGTGCTCCGCAAGATTATACATATGTGTAATCCAGTCATTGATGTCATTGATGGTCTGTCGCAGACTTGTACGCATCCCGCCACGATGACGGTCAACGAGTTTAATCATATTCCGACGATACTCAAATGCATCCCTCAGACGTTCCCGTGAGACGGCGTTCCGAATGAATTTGAGGTCATATTGCTTCTCGAATTCCGCAGAGAGAGCTTGTTCAGATGCTTCGGGATCGGTAATGGTGGATGCGACTAGCGCGGCTTCGGCAATCCCCCCTAAGACCAACCAGAACCACGGTTGCCACTCGACTCCCAGTAAGCTGACATCTTGCACAAAGAGGAAGAGAATAGCTGTGACAATTATTGTCACAAGGCTTTCCCAACGGGTGAGGGCATGCAAGATGAGTGGACCGAAAACTCGTTGGCGTGCTTTGTTATCCGACATAAGACTCTTTTCTCCGCAATTGGTCTGCCATTGGAGCAGGCAGACGACCTAATTCGCAACGTGATAGGCTTATTGTATCAAATGTTTATCAAAAACTCGTAGGTAAATTCAATTTGAGGGAATTGTCATTCGACTCTTACATAATAATACGCGATTTTCAGGCTTATGTTGTATAGCTAGTCTTCCACAAGATAAAGTTCAATGCGTTCTCTGCCTTTACCGATATTCTTGCGCTTGAGTCGTAGCAACCCGACTTCGCCTGTTGACTTGAGGTGTGTTTCCCCACAAGGCACACGTGCAAAGCCAACAATCTCCCAATATCGTGTTTCGCTAGCTTCATTGCTATATGCGCTGACAATTGGATAATTTGCCCGAATCAAGGAATTTGCTTTATCAAGGAGCATCGGGAATTGAGAGGCGACGTTTTTATTCCACAAAAAATCGATACGAGATTTATCTTCTGCGATATGTGCGCCGATTTTTGTGATTCCATTAAGATGTTGTGTCGCCAATTCAAGGATGAGTTCAGCGGCGAAGTGCAAGCGCATCAATCGATACCGCCGTTCCCATTCAAACGTCATTGGACTGCATCACCTACGTGTAGCTTGTGATCATCTGGTAGCTTATAGTGAATTTGCGGACCTTCTTTTTGTGCATCCAACACAGGGTAACTCCCGATACGTCCTGTGTCACGCTCTTGTCCCCCGGCAAAGGCATAGAAAATCGTCTCAGCGACAGTCACTTGTGATTCGTTGACAGAAGTAATTTGAGTCTGCAATTGGGTTTGATAGGGATCATCCCAGAATGTTTTACGAGTAAAGGGCGACATGCAGTCTATATCCATCTGTCTTGTAGGCTGGCTTATTCAGCGATTATAATAGAGTTATTCCATAAAGGTATTAGGATTTCCATGACCTACCGAATAAGTGACATCAACCGCGAAGCTGCCTCTAGTCGATTACCCTATTGGGCGAAGAGTAATAACCCGATTGTGCGTCGGCATTTGGGCTTATATTGGCGCACGATTCCGCCCGAATTCAGTACCTTGGCAAAAATTCTGGGCATCTGGTTTGTTGTGATTCTGCTCGCACAGAGTTTGCCGATTTTATTCAATTTCTCGACGATTATTATCGTGGTGTCGATTATTGGCATTCCGGTTGCGATGGTCATCTATGGGCGTATTTTGCTGGATATTGTTGCCCGCACGGCTCAAACCATGTCGCAGGAATTGAGTAATAAGACGATGCCTCTCTTGCGGACGACTCCCATGAGCTTAGAACAGATTTTCTTGGGTAAGGTCGCCGCCGCGCTATGGAAGCAGATGGATAATCTGGTTATTGTAGTCTATATGGTGGCGATTTTTGGCATGCCCTTGATTGTTCGTCACTATGGTACGATGCTCCCGAATGATTCACTTGAAGAAGTTTATAATCTTGGCTGGCGACTGATTATCATTGGTGGGCATCTCGTCTCCATCTTGCGAATTCCGCTTGAGACGATGATGGTCGGTGTTTGGGGCGTGATGCTCGGCGCGTTTATTCATTCTAAAAGCACGTCCATCATTGCCGCCTCGGTCTTAACGGGATTCTACTTTGTCTTGTTAAACATGTTGCACTTCTTTTTCTTGAATCAACATTTGAGTTTGGTTGCCGACATCAATAAAGTTGGGGGAACTCGTGTTAGTCAACCAGAATATATCGAGTTGTCTCAACAACTGGGTCAGACTGCGATTCCCGTCTTCATCAGTGATATTATTTTGCCTATTGCTTTACCTCTCATTATTATCTGGCTCTCGATGAAGGTCACCAAGCGAGTCATTTTAGCGGATGAGTAAACTTACTGATCAGACGAACTAGAATAGAAGCCGATATAAAACTTTCTTTATAGTAATGGGGCATAGGTGATTAAGCCCTGGGATTCTCATAATTGCCCATCGCATTGCCGATAGCCATCGACTAAAAGTCTGTTCATCTCACACCTCGCTCAATTACTTGATGTGTGCCACTATCAATTTTGAAACATGAAGGGACTATTCATCTTACTCGGAAACAAGTAAAGAACTTTCTACAAGTTTTTATCGAGAGCTTCTTGTCACTAATCGCTCTCGTCAGTCTTGCAACCATTTAGCAACATCTTTAGCAAAATAAGTCAAGATGATATCCGCACCGGCTCGTTTAATGCTGGTCAGCGTTTCTAAAGCGACACGTTCTAAATCAACCCAACCTTGTTGGGCGGCGGCATGAATCATAGCAAATTCGCCACTGACTTGATAAGCGGCTAAGGGCAAAACAAATTGTTCACGGATGTCTCGAATAATATCCAGATAGGCTAAGGCTGGTTTGATCATCAGAATATCTGCACCTTCTGCAACATCTAAAGTGACTTCTTTTAGGGCTTCACGACGATTTGCCACATCCATTTGATATTGGCTACGGTCACCAAAACTTGGCGGACTTTCAGCTGCATCTCGGAAGGGGCCATAAAAGCCACTCGCATATTTTGTGGCATAGCTCATGATGCTGACGTTCTGATGTCCTGATTCATCAAGTGCAGAACGTATCGTCGAGACCATACCATCAATCATGCCACTGGGTGCAATCATATCTGCACCTGCCTGCGCGTGGATCGCTGATGCTTGACCTAAAATATTGAGCGTCGCATCATTGAGCAAATAGCCGTCCGGTAAAGCAGAGTTGTAGTATTCATGGTCGGGGGTGTTGATGATGCCACAATGCCCGTGGTCGGTATATTCACAGCAACACATATCACTGATAACAACTAAGTCGGGTACGGCATTTTTGATTTCCCGAATGGCACGCGGAATGATACCATCTCTACTGAAATTATCCGTGCCACACCAATCTTTTTCTTTGGGAATGCCAAACAGGATAACTGCAGGAATACCTAAACTAGCAATTGCTTTTGCTTCTGCCGCAAGTTTATCGACGGAAATCTGCTTCTGACCGGGCATTGAGGCAATTGGACGTGATTCATTTTCGCCGTATCGAATGAATAATGGGTAGATGAAATCATTAATCGACAGCGTTGTTTCGCGCACCATTCGTCGTAGATTGGCGTTCAAACGTAACCGACGGGGACGTAACGAAGGGAAATGAGCTTGTTTATCCTGTGCTTTATGGGGGATAGCCATCTGTTGATTTCCTCATCAGCTATGGGTGAGCCATTTTTGCAAAATACATTTCAAGTTCTTTAAGCATGTCGGTGAGCGTCAAACGATTGGGTACAATGATATTTATGAAACCATGTCGCTCTGCAATTTCTGCCGTGCTTTTACCTAGACAACCAGCAGGTAAATGGTATGCGGTGAGTGGTTGAATCCGCCGAATAAATCCCTCGACAGTACTACCACTCGTAAATATAACGGCATCCACACAATTGTCTTGCAAATATCGAGGAATATCGTCCCCACCATGCCCAATGACGTTTTCATAAGCTGACACAACGGTGACTTCAACCCCTCGCCTTTGCAACGTTTTTGCTGTATCCATCGTTGCAATATTGGACTGTGGCAAAAAAACACGCCTTTGCTTATTGATAGGCAAGGTTTCTGCGAGGATGGTTGCGGATTGTATCTCTGATACAAAATCGGGTTTTATACCCAATTGGGCGTGGAGTGCGTTGGCAGTTGACGTTCCGACAGTTGCTATTTTTAATCCTGTCCAATCTATTTGTATGTCTAATGAAGCGATGCGACGGCAAATCGCTAAAACTGTATTGCTACTCGTCAGAATCAACCAATCATAGGTTTTGATTTGACGTAATGCTCTGTCTAATTTTGTATAGTCTTTTAATGGGGCAATATCAATACAAGGATAAATCAGGGGTACGGCTTCTTTATCTTGAAGCATCTCAACCAATTTTGTGGCTTGATGCGTGGCACGTGTCACCACAACTTGTTTACCTTTGAGGCTCATGATTGCGGTTCGTTTTTCACTTGTTCGAGGATTTCTTTTGCACCTTGTTTTAGAGCGCGGTCAGCAAGAATAAAGCCATGCTCCTTGGCTTGTTTGTCGATTCCTGACTGAAAACTAAGCATATCCACAGCACGTATCAGCGGAACATCCCAATTTCCTTCTACAAGAATAGATTGTTGTCCATCTAGGGAAACAACTTTTCCTATCAGTTCTAAAGTTGGTTTTGCATAAGTGGCAACGGGAACAGCACACCCCCCCTCTAAGCGGTTGAGAAAACCGCGTTCAGCAACAACCTGTGACCTTGTTGGCATATCGTTGATCGCCCAGAAAAACGAAATGTCATCAACAGTGGTTCGACATTGCACGGCGATTGCGCCTTGTCCGGGTGCGGGAAGAATGGTCTCCAATGGGATAACTTGTGTTATATGGTCAGTCATTTCAAGACGTTCAAACCCTACACGAGCTAAGACAATCGCATCATAATCAAGACTTGGATCAAGTGCTTTGTTTATGCGGGTCGGGACATTGCCACGAATGTCAACAATCTCAAAATCGGAGCGATAACTCCGTAATTGTGCCGCACGTCTTAAGCTAGATGTACCGATTTTTGCCCCGATAGGAAGTTCATCCAGTGTTTTATTATGTTTGCTAATGAGGACATCTTCTACTACGCCTCTTTTAGTAATAGCCCCAATTGTTAATCCGTCGGGATTGTCGGTAGGTAAATCTTTCAGACTATGGACAGCGCAATCAATTTCGCCATTGAGCAGTGCATGTTCGAGTTCTGCTGTAAAAATACCTTTGCCACCGATTGATGGAATTGCTTGATCAAGCAGTTTGTCGCCTTTTGTTGTATATGTGACGATCTGGATTTGTATATCAGCGTATTTTTCGCGCAATAAATCGGCGACATGATTGGCTTGCCATAAGGCTAATCGGCTACCGCGCGTTCCTATGCGGATGGTTTTGGGTGTCGTGTCTACCACATTTCTCTCTAGTTATGGTTCATAAATTGCTAGTTCAGCTTCTGGCAGATTGATGCTATGTTAGGATGACTAGCCTTCTGATACTGTTAAATTGCTGAACACGTCCACAAGCGACATTTGTTGCATATTCTTGACCTGTAAAGTCAATGGGTCTCTTGAATCACCTTCAACAGCTGTAATGCTCAGCTCAGAGCCATAGTTCTCTGACAAAACAGCCCGTATTTTAGAGATGATTTCAAGTTGTGTAGTTGCATTATTGGGATAGTTCAATCGGTCTCGGAACATGATTTGGAATTCACTCGAATTGATTTGTAGATTATCCACAGATTGTTCATTATCTAGCTGATGGATAGCCTGCAAAACCCGTCGTAAGGTGATTGACAAGGCTTCTCGTAAACTAAAATCCGCTGTTTGTTTGAGCGTATATTGAATGCCTGCACGATTATCACCGAAATCATACGCATAGTCTCCTTCATGTGCAATGAGAATAATGCCGGGTCCCTTGTATACATGCTGATAATCAACCACATCTATCAATAAGCCTTCGACCTGATTGCGTTGAATCCATCGTTGAAAGATGGGGATGATACTGGCGGCTGGTGCTGGATTGTCGATGAAGAATTTAATGGTTAGGCGTTTTGGCACAGTCATGATGGTCTCTCCCTTAACTGGTAATCAAGCCATTAACACGAGCTTCGGCACTATGGGTCGCTTCAATGAACAACTGGGCTTCTTCGATGGTTTGGTGTGCCGTATCAGCATCGAGACGATTGGGTGGATTATCATGGCGGTTGAGCAGATAACGCCCAAATTTCCCCTTTGCGAAAGGGTCAAAGAATAATTCGGTATCGTAAAAGCGCGTCTTGAATTCATTCACGATATTGTTGGGATCATCCCCGACATCAAGGAATTGAGTACGAACTAAGGCTCGTGCGGCGAGTACCATTGCGCGATAGGCTCGCTGTTCTGCATCTGCAAAATGACCATCATCAAGTGCAATCAACGCATCGAAATATTCGGATTCAGCTTTTGAAATTTCCATTGAGAACAGCGAAACCACTTCACCAGCACATTCGCCTACACCAATATCCGCAATGGTGTAAATACGTGAATCGCCCCAATCGCTGAATAATTCGGGGGCTTCTTCCAACACAGGTAAGTTGGTATAGGGCTTTAGAAGTTCTTTAATCTCGCGCTTGCCAAGTCGTGTGACCCAATCTTGGAAAGTTTCCTCGTTTTGTCGTTCATTTACATAGCGGGTGGTGATCACTTCTAAGACATCAGGAATGCGTTTTGCTGGAACAGCCCCCATCGCCAAGCCGAAACTACCTGCATTGTTTTGCCATTCTCCACCGAGAACCACTTGAAAATGGGGTACTTTATGATTGCCACTGCGCCTTGCATTGCCAAAGAAACCAATATCCGCCACATGATGTTGACCGCAAGAATTGAAGCAACCACTAACCTTGATTTTCAGTTCTTCAATAGCTTGGGGTAAATCTTTGCGTGTATCAATCAGTCGTTCACGCAATTCGCCAGCCAGACCACGAGACGATGCAATACCCAATTTGCACGTATCTGTACCGGGGCAAGCGGTAATATCAACAATCGTATTTGCACCCGCATCCCCCAAGCCAACGGCAGCTAAACGACCATAGACCTCTGGCAAATCTTTGTCGGATACCCATCGCAGAACAATATTTTGCTCAACCGTGGTTCGCACATTGTCGCCCACAAATTCTTGGGCGATTTCGGCGAGTTGTCGCATCTGCCAACTTGTGAGGTCACCCAATGGCAAATTAACAGTGACAACACTATAGCCTTGTTGACGTTGTTTATAAATATTGGTGCGATACCAATCTGAAAAACCATCGGGCAACGATGCACCATTGAGTATCATGCCTTGACGAATAACTGTTTCTTTATAGGTTGGCAAATCATCCATATAGGCGGTGTGGCTATCATCAGCTGGCAAGGTCGCCAATTCTTCTTGAACCAAGCGACGAAATTCCTCGATACCTAAATCTGCAACAAGGAATTTGAGACGAGCGCGATTACGATTTTTCTTTTCTCCGAGTCGTGCATAAACTCGTGATATCGCTTGCGCTAAGGGTAGGATTTTATCTTCTGCAACAAAATCTGCCAGAATCTTGGCTTGATGTGGCACAGTCCCCAGCCCACCGCCGACAAACACCATAAAACCTTTTTGGATTTCGCCTTCATTTTTAACCGTGCGAGCAAGGAAGCCAATATCGTGCATTTTCACTAGACCGCAAGCGTGACCTTCACAACCCGAAAACGCAATTTTGACTTTACGTCCAAAATCTTGGATATCATCATGCCCCAGCAAGAAGTCTGCCATTGCACGAGAGTATGGTGTCACATCAAAGGCTTCATCATGACAAACGCCGGAAATCTGGCAGGCGGTGACGTTGCGAATGGAGTTGCCACAGGCTTCCTGAGTTGTGACATTGACACTTGCTAAACGTCGCATCAAATCGGGTGTATCGTCGATATGAACATAGTGTAGTTGAACATCTTGACGGGTTGTGATGTGGATAATATCGTCCGAATACTCTTCGGCTAAATCAGCAAGCACATTCATTTGCTTCACGGTCAACCCACCATGGGGCAGTTTAATTCGCATCATACCGGGAGCATCCCAGCGGGTATCTGGACCTTTGACAATATCACCAGATGGGAACTCCAAGGCTTGTACCTGAACGCCATCATGACGTTTCCCGTTATCATAGCGTTGACCATAAACGCCCCGTCGCAAACGGGTTTCTGCAAAGACTTTTTCGTCTAGTTTTCCTTGCTTACGTAATTCCATTTGACCCTCAAAGACATCAATTTGATGCGCCAAATCTTCTGGCATGATGTCTGCTAAGGTCTCTTTCCATGAGAGTGATGACATAATGTTCTCCTAATATCCTGCAATAAGTTGGGCGGCTTTCAAAACGGATAGGGCTTGTCCGCTACTTAGTTTTTCATTCGCAATGGCTAATCCTTCATGAATATTGTTCACACGCTGGAGCATCCACAATAGAACGGCTGTTGTGAGCGCAATCTGGTCAGAAGCCTCGCTCTGTTCGCCTCCTAAAGCCTTGCGAATTGCATCTGCATGTAAATTCGGGTCAGGATTGGTTGACAAATCTACTTCATCAGGGAAACCATATTCGCCAGCATCCACCATAAATTCGACCATTTCATCGCCTTGTGCTTGATAGACTCGTGTTTTCTTGCCTAAGCGAATATCGATACTGCCTTCATCGCCCTGCACAATCCAACTGTTTTCGGCTGGCAAACAATCTGCCATACGATTGAGATAAGCACTGTGATAAAACCCACTGATATGATGGGGGGCATCTGCTGGATTAAAGAGCTTTTCAACACTGTTCATCAGTGTACGAACCCCGAAGTGATGCCGAATCGGTGTGAGGGCTGTCCATTGAGGTAGGAGATGTTCAATGTTCAAGACACCGAAATTGATCCGCTCAATCGACTGTTTTATATCGTCGGGTGGCATATCCGCCGGATAGCCTAATGTCCGAAATAAATTGAGAGGCGCAATCCCATTCTTTGTTGGGATTTTATCGGCTCCATGAAGTAAAACGGGAACGCCAATCGCCGCAAGCACAATAGTTGCTGCTATACCCGTCTGTAAATTGCGATTTTTGCCATTATACGGGAGCGCAATATCAACTAAACCTACGACATCGGGTTTAGGAAATGCTTCCATAACGTCGCGTGC
>JANQRM010000184.1 GCA_028284565.1 Anaerolineae bacterium
TGCTCCTGCTCGATGAACCGACAACAGGCTTAGACCCCCGTTCTAAACGAGAAGTCCGTGCCTTTGTCGAAGAATTGCGCGACACACATGATGCGACCATGCTCATTACCACCCACGATATGGAAGAAGCCGATGCTTTATGTGATCGCATTGCGATTCTCCATAATGGGAAAGTTGTCGCAATGGATACACCGAATGCACTCAAAGACACCATTCCACAAAACGGACACGTCCCCACGCTGGAGGATGTCTTCATGAATATGACGGGTGAAGTCCTCATCAATCGGGATGAAGTCCCTGTCCCAACACCGATTTAAGGAATAACATCATGCAACGAACTCTACAACA
Organism: Anaerolineae bacterium; assembly: GCA_028284565.1. The sequence continues at coordinate 349 of JANQRM010000184.1, forward strand.
GGGCATACGATCCCTGAATACAGAACTCCTACAATCTTATGCCTTTCTTGCGCGTAACTGGCATCTGACCAAGCGTTATTGGGCATGGGATGTCGTCTGGCTACTTTACTCACTAACAAGTGGTTTAGCTGTGGTCTTTATCGCATCTGGCTCAGAAGAAATCACTGGCTCATCCAATATCAACGTAAGCTTCTTCACACTCTATCTCATCATTGGGACATTGGTGTGGCGGTACCTTTCAAATATCTTCACTTTTATCAGTGAAGTCATTGCATGGGAACGCTGGGAAGGTACGATTGAGTATACCCTCATGGCTCCAGTACGACGTTGGGTCCATCTGGTCGGACAAACTGCTTACACATTCATCTATAGTTTGCTGACAACACTCTTCATTGGTGGGGTCATGGCACTGTTCTTTGAGATTGACCTATCCCAAGCCAATATCTGGGGTGCATTGCTGGTTCTCTTAGCAGGAAGTCTCTCACTGATTGCCATTGGGATTATCGCCAGTATATTGCCTCTACTGTATCCAGAACGTGGCGCACAGATGATCCATGTCATTCAAGCAAGTTTCCTGCTGATTTCCGGTGTCTATTATCCAATCACTGTACTCCCACAATGGATGCAGACGCTAGCAACCATTTCACCTGTGACCTACGTATTGGATGGTGTCCGGGCGGCGATACTTGAAAATGTCCCCACAGTTGAGTTATGGCAATATATGATTCCGCTGTTAATTAGTGGAGCAATATTGTTACCCGTTGGGGTGTGGATATTTCGTCAGGCAGAAGACTATGCTAAACGAAATGGAAAACTCAAGCGAGTCGGATAATCCGCTACTAACCTTGAATATAGGGCGTACTATCATTGTACGCTCTTTTTGTTTCTGGCACTTGGACACGAATCTTCCCATTTTCCAAAGATATTTGTAAACGCCGACGTTCTTGTGCTTCATCTTGCTCTTGTTGCAAGAACCATTCATTCAAACGCGCACACAATTCTGCACTGAGGATCAGAATTCCCGCTAGCAAAAATGCCCAGAAGAGAAGCACAATTGCGGTAGCAATCCCACCATAAATCAGTTGATAGTTTTGCAGATTATCTAAATACCATTGGAAACCGGACTTAGCCAGTTCCCATCCGACTGCCCCAACCATTGCGGCGGGCCAAATGGCATCCCAATGGACGTAACGTGACGGGACATAACGGAACAACAAGGCAAAAATCACCACATCCAACCCCAATGGCAAAAAGACAGTCCCCAATGTAACAACACTTGGCGGGTCAAGTAGAGCAATAGAAACCAAACGCAGTACCCCTGAAGTCAAAAACGAGGCAAACACCAAGACAACGAGTGTGATACTCATCGTAAATGCCAGCAATCGCTGTCGCCACATACTGCGTCCAGATGGCACATCGAAGATCATATCAAGTGAAGCTGTTAAATTAGAAAACAATCCCAAAGCAGACCAAATCACACCTGCCACAGCGAGAATCCCAAATGAGCTACTTTGTTGCAACGCTTGGTCGAGAGTCAATTGAATATCCGAGATGGTTGCTTCTGGCAAAAAGAGCTTTAATCCATTGGCTATCTGCTCTTGCGCGACTGCTGGTTCAAGCAAGTTTCCAATACCAATAGCAAAGAGGAGAATCAGTGGAAAGATAGAGAAGACTGCGTAATATGCCAATGCCGCGGCTTGACGTGTCCCGGTTTGTGTGAAATTGCGAATGGCTGTCCAAATAAATCGTGGAAGCGCACGTGTCGAATCGCTCCGTTGCGACCACCAATCTCGAAATGATTCTTTCAATCGTCGCATCGCAAACCTTCTTAACTCCCAATAAAACATCTATCATTATAGTCTATTTTGAAGTTAAGATAGCGAGTCCATATCCCCCATCTGTCCTAGTTTGAGACAAGTGGACTTAACTTAGAGCAGTGAAATAGCCCGACAAAGTTGTTTTATGATACAATCGAAGAGATACATTTCAAAGGAGACACTCTATCATGGAAGAAGTACTCGCCATTATTATCCCCGATAGTATTGCTGATCTTTTTATCTATATCATCTTCATCATGACGGTTATCACATTGGCTCTTGTGCCTGAGAAGAATATGATTCCGACGATGCTACTCACTGCCGTCCTCTTTTTCTGCGTCGTTGACCTTGTACGTCAAGCCAATCCAGATTCAATCCCAATTGAAGGCTTTGATAATACGGGATTTGCCACCATGTTAATTCATGTGGGAATGTTCGTCTTCCCATTGATGGGTGGTGCGCTCATACGTGGAAGAGCGAGAAATGCCAAACGTGGCTTGCCAGTAGCGATTATGGCAGGCGTATTGGGTGGCTTATATGCCGCTGGTTCATTTGTCGTGCCAAATCTCTTCTATGACAAGGTGTTCTAATCGATTCGACTTTCTTCTATCCAGATCGATTCACCATCCGTCCAGAGGTGTATCGCCCCCCCTTCGTCGGTTCTAAAAATGGGGATGTCGGCTAACAAGGCTAAGACATCTCCATCTGGGTCTCCTCGTCTATTCGAGACATCACTTTGAATAAATGCCACTTGCGGTTGAACCGCCTGCAAGAAATCCCAGTCTAAGGCTCGTTGTGTCCCATGTTGAGGTATTTGAAGCACTGTTGACACAGGGAAATTACCTGCCTCCAAGATAGCTTGTTGCCCCTCGACACTCAAATCTGAAGTAAGTAACATCGAAAACGCCCCATAACTCAAGCGCAATACAATCACATGGTCATTCAATGGTTCCGTTAAATCTGCCTCGATCTGTGGATTCAATACCTCCACAGCCACGCCATTATCCATCTCCAAAGTGAAACCTGCCTGCAACACAAGACTCTCGGTATGCGATAATTGTTCATCAATTTGATTAACTGCTTCGCCCAGATTTATCTGACCATTCGATAGTGCAATGCCAACATCATAACGCTCCAAAACCGCCACCAAAGCAGAAATATCGAACTCATCAGGATGAGTAATCGCCAACACCTCAATTTCACGGTCATAAAAAGGGATTCGGTCTCCAATTGAAGTCAATAAACGCGAGGGAAATCGTCCTCCATCTACCAATATCTGCGCGCCCTGTGGGGTCTGTATCAAAAAAGCGTTGCTATGACCAACATCCAGCATCCAAACATGCAAATAGCCATCAGGACGACTGCGGAACATCCCTATCATAATAATCACAAGAATGATCCCAGAAGCCAGCATCGCACTCAAAATCTGTCGTTGCTTAATCCAGTTCCAAATGCGGACAAATCGTGGAGGACGTGTGGCATGCATAATCGCTCCTACTATCAACAGAATGAAGAAAAGACTAATTAATCGAGAATCAATCGACACCGGAATATCCGCAGAATCGAATCGAGCAAAGAGACGGACGATTGCTATCGACCATGAGAGAAATACGAGCGTCACCCAATACAACAAAATAGCAACTGACGGCACAATCAACCCAACCATGGTGGCAACACCACCCACAATTAAAAGAATGGCTTGCACCGGGACAATCAGCAAATTTACAATAGGAGAAATCAATGACAGCCGATTGAAGTATAAAACTGTCAAAGGCAAAGTCGTGATTTGTGCCGCCAAGGTCACGATGAGGGGTTCATTGAGCCAGTCACCCAAAGTTCGCGCCCATCTCGCTGGAAACAGATGGTGGATCAATAAGTTGAACCATCGGGATAAAGGATCAACAAATAAGGCTAAACCCAAGACCGCCGCGAAACTTAACTGAAAACTCACATCCCATAAGTCGAGTGGATTTAGGACAGAGAATAACAAAACAATGAAGGCGAGAGAGGCAGGCACGTAGGTTTTCCGCCGAAGCAAAGGAGCCACTACTAGCAACAAACTCATCAACGAAGCACGGACAACCGCTAAATTTGCCCCAACAAAGAGTGTATAGATACCAATAATTATCGATGCCAATATCACAGGGAGCCAGCGACGAGTTGTTAATCGTTGAAACAGGCGGATAACAATGGTGCTGATAATGACCATGTTGAATCCACTAATCGCAATGATATGAGATGCACCCACCGCATTGAAACCGTCCCGCAATTCAGGAGCAATCCCACGCTCATTGCCGAGTAAAATACCCGACAGTATCCCAGCTTGTGGTTCGGGAAGTGCAGTCGATATGGTTTCTTGCGCTCGCTGTTTGATTTGGAAGATAGCCTGATAAAACGGATTGCCATGATTGGAAGTAATCACATCCACAACTGCTTGACGCATGACGCTGAAGACACCTGTACGAGCGAGAAAATCACTATATGAAAATGTATCGAATTCTTCAGGCGTGACCATAATTCCTGTTGCCCGAATACGATCTCCATATTGAACAGATGTCAGAGGCAAGGCTTGTACCAATACAGCTCCGCGCGTTTGTTCAGGCTCACCCAATTGCGTCACCGTTTCCACAGCTACGCGCAATTGAATACGATCATCACGTACATCCGGTTCATCTTCGACAAAGCCTTCAATCGTGACCCCAATCAAGCCATTAAATGTAGCAATATGACTTGTTTGTGGCACAAGCCGAAAACGTAAAGCACCCAAGCAAGCGATGATTAAAAATGTGAGGATAGGACGTGAAACTGACTTACGGACAAATAGCCATCCCAAACCTGCCAGCATCAATCCAAACAACCAGAATGAGGGCGAAAGAACTAGGAATTGACCCGAGATAAAGATGCCAGTGACCCACGCGAGGGCAATCAGTGTAAGACGCAAAAAAACACCTACCTAAGTGGACGGCTGAGGTAGATGCTAACAAACAAAAATAGGTTTGTGCAAATAATTTTATGACTAGCTGGTTTGTTCTGAACTATCCGAACCCACTTCAACCGCTTCACGTTCAACTGGACGCGGAATATGAACCGGCTGGGAAGCTGTTGGTGAAACTTGTGCGACAGGTTGCGGTTGCTTCAAGACACTAATACCATTGCGGATTTCTGATAAATTCTGTAAGACTCGCTGTTCTAAGGCCGAGAGTGTTTCCAAAACATATGCATCTGCTTCACGGGTGATTTTATCGGCTTCGAGTTTCGCTTGCTCGATAATGTGCTTGGCACGAGTCTGCGCCGCTTGTACTGATTGGTCTTGATCTAGCATTGCCTCGCCTTTTTGACGGGAGTCAGTCAAGATACGTGCCGCTTGCTCGTTGGCTTCTGCCAGTACCCGTTCTTTTTGTGCGATAATACGCGAGGATTTTTCAATCTCTTCCGGAATCGAAATCCGCATCTGGTCGATAATTTCCAGCGCGCGTTCTTCGTCAATCATGGTGTACTTCGTCCCAAAGATATGACGACCTTCATCAATTAAATCTTCTAAGCGATCAACCAGATGTTGAATGTCCATTCGCTTACCTCCAAACTGTTAGTCAACCCTGCTTAAATTTCTCTTCTAAAGCTCTTGCAACAAAGGGCGGGACAAAGGAACTCACGTCTGCGCCCAATTCGGCGATTTCTCGCACGGTACTCGAACTAATATGAATAAATTGTTCGCCAGATAGTATCGCTACCGTTTCCACATCTGGCGCAAGTTTTTTATTGGCGAGTCCCATGCGGAACTCAAACTCAAAATCCCCAAATAAACGTAGCCCACGAATCAGTGCGACTGCCCCGATTTCCTTCACATAGTTTACAGTCAGCCCTGTATATCGCGCAACTCGAATATTATCATAGTCCAGAAATGCTTCTTCCGCCAATTCAACTCGTTTATCCACCGAAAATAGGACTTTTTTCTTAGGTGTTTCATAAATGGCGACAATAACCTCATCAAATAATCGAGAGGCACGCACGGCAATGTCAATATGCCCATAGTGAATAGGGTCTAAAGATGCTGGATAGACAGCGACACGCGCTGACATGCTAGGTACTCCCGATGGGATGTGGTTAAATCGTTTAACATTGTGTTAAGGCTAAGCATAACAAATTCTTTCAAAATTACAAATCGAAGGCATCTAATCTTATTTGCTCTCAAATGCCAGATTCTCGGCATACATAAAACCTATTTCAGTGTGAGCTGGATTCGGTGTGACAACAACGCGAAACTGCTTATCCTCTAGAAGGGTCACAAGTGTTTCATGGGTATACTCTGTCAACTCATCATGGTATTCCATCGCAATATGCCGAATTCGACGGAGTACGTCATCAGTTGCATTCAACAGAATCGCGTATTCACCACCCTCGCAATCCATCTTAAGAAAATCGCACTGCTCAATCTGGTGTTCTGCAAACACTTGAGCTAAGGTCACACTCTTAACTGTAATATCCCCTACTATCTCAGATGGGCTATGTTTCACCGCAACGCCTGTGGATGTCGCCAATTGCAACTCACCCGCTTCACCACTTATAGCGTGTGGGAAAACCTCTATATCATCCAGTTGATTCAATATCATATTTTCTTGGAATAGCGCATAGGATTCGGGGAAAGGTTCAAAAGCTAGCACTCGTGAATTCTTGAAGCGATACTTAGATGATATTGAGAAATCGCCTAATCCTCCGCCAATATCAATCAGTGTCCAACCGTTTTGCAAAGGAACGCCATGAACTTCATAATCACGGTCTAAGCAGGTCTCCTTGATGACCCAAATATCCATCGCACTCCGCACTGTGAATTTTTCACCTGTCTTCAAGGTGATGATAAGTGGCTCAGATAATATCCCAAGAAATTTTCGAACAATGGATAGACGCGGACTCATCCCTAACATAATTGTGGGGATAGACCGAAGATAATACGCCCATCGGGAGAAAAACAAACGCCAATTCATGCTATTGCCCCATAGAAAAACGCAGAGTCACCCCTGCGCTTTGAAGTCCTTGTGCAGATTCGTTTAGCTAATATCACTGTCCTCATCATGAAGCATCTTCACTTGCCTTGCCAACAATTGATGTTCAGGTGCTTCTAAGTAAGGGTCATCAAAATAAATAGTCCGTGCTTCTTGCTGTGCCAACTCCACCAACTTTGGCGACATCTCTTCTACCAGTTTCAATTGATGCTTCCCACTTTGGCGAGTCCCCAGCAAATCACCCGCCCCACGCAATTTCCAGTCCAATTCTGCCAGACGGAAGCCATCATCGGTAGATTCCATTGCTTCAAGACGTTGCTCTTGGATAGTTAGTTCGACATTTTTACCCGCTTGATAATTCCGAATACGGTCTATAGAAATATCGGCATTTCGATCTGGGATTAACAAACAATAAGATTGATTTTGTCCCCTTCCAACACGTCCACGGAATTGATGCAACTGTGCCAAGCCAAAGCGATTCGCCCCTTCAATTACAATTACGCTCGCATTTGGTACATCTACCCCAACCTCTGCAACAGAGGTCGTTACCATCACATCGTATTCATGATTGGCAAACGTGCCCATAATCTCGTCTTTTTCCAGCGGACTCATGCGTCCATGCAATAGACAAACCCGATATTGATAAAACACTTGGCTTAGGCGTTCGTATGCCTCTACAGCCGATGCCGTATCAATCTTCTCTGATTCTTCGACTAAGGGATGTACGATAAAAGCTTGCCGTCCCTGCTCAAGTTGCCCCTCGATAAACCCATTCACTCGTTCTCGCGCTATGGGTTCGATGATTTTCGTCTCCACAGGCTGACGACCCGGCGGTTTCTCATCAATAATCGTCAAATCTAGGTCAGCATACAAAGTCAGTGCCATCGTGCGTGGGATAGGAGTCGCAGTCATCACCAACAAATGCGGATTCTTCCCTTTGCCTCGTAATGCGCCCCGTTGCTCCACACCAAAACGATGTTGTTCATCCACAATCGCAATGCCTAAATCACGGAACTCCACCCCACCTTGAATTAGCGCATGAGTTCCAATCACCATATCAATCGAGCCATCTTGCAAACCCCGATAAATCGAATCTCGTTCTGAGTCCGTTAACGCACTTGTCAACAGCGCAATGACTGGCTTCTGTTCCATCGGTGTCTGAGCCAGTGTTTCTCGAATACCTCGATAATGTTGTTCTGCTAGAATGCTCGTTGGAGCCATCAAAGCAGACTGTTTGCCTTGCTGATATGCCATCGCCATTGCCACCACGGCCACAGCCGTCTTCCCTGAACCCACATCACCTTGAATCAGCCGATTCATAGGGACTTCTTTCGCAATATCCTCGCGAATCGCCATGACAGCTCGGTTCTGCGCACTGGTCAATTCATATGGGAACACGGTAGAGATGAACTTATCCAGAAACTCATCATCTACCACAATCGGATCACTGGGAATACCCTGCCACTCTCGACGATTCGCCATAATCGCCAATTGCAAAGTCAACAACTCATTAAACACCAAGCGTTTGCGTGCATGTTCCAGATGGTCGTAGCTCTCTGGAAAATGAATCTGCTCCAATGCCCAGCCAATATCCGCCAATTCAGAACGTTCCAATGTCCCTTCTGGAATAAAATCTGGGATTTGCCCTGCCCACTCATCCAACGTCTTCTTCACCTGACGACGAAACGCGCGCGCTGTCAACCCAGCCGTCAAGGGATAGACTGGTACAATCCCCGCCGTATGCAGATTCTCCACATCAATCGGCTCCCATTCTGGGTTCGACATCTGCAACTTACCCCGATACTGAGTCACCTTTCCACTTAACACAACTTGCCGATTCGTCCGCAATTGTCCTGCCAAATAGTGCTGACCAAAAAAACGCACTTCCATGGAACCCGTTGTATCCTCAAAGTTAATTAGTAAATCCCGCCGATTATTCTTCCCAGACACGACATTCGAGCGAGTAATTGTCCCAATAATCTTGGCAACCTGCCCCACAGACAAATCACGGATATAGGTCATCTTCCGATAATCATCGTAGCGACGTGGTAAGTAATAAAGCAGGTCATTCACCGTATAGACATCCACATTCGCCAGAGTCTCAGCGAGTTTATCCCCAACACCCTTTACGGTAACAACATCCGCATTCAGTGCCTCATACTGCACCAAAGCTTCCTCAAAGCTATATGGCACACGCGGACGACGCGGAGGTCGTGCCAACGTGGGGAATTCCTCAATATCTAGCTCGCCAATGACTTCTAGCTCAAAGTCCTTTTCCCACTCATATGATGGTACCTCATCGTATCGCCCCGATGAACGTTTGTCTTGTTTACGCGACGAGTCACGTCGTTTACGATTATCTTTCTTCGGACGTTCCTGTCTCTCCTGACGCTTTTTCTGGTGAGGCGGTTTTTCTTGAGTATCTTTATCAATAGCTTCTTTAGGGGTTTGTGTCTCTGATGCCATGTCTGGTTCAGGAATATCAACTTGCTTCGCCTGATATTCCGGGGGTGCAGGCAACCGACCCATAATGCGGTCAAGCATGTAACTTACTCGTTCCGCACGTTTATCCTGTTCATGTATGGATTCATACTGCTTGAGCAGTTCCGACAATTCATCGACCAACACATAATGATGCGATTTCTTGGCTTGTTCACGCGCTTGCTGTTCCCAAGTATCGCTGTACTTCGCCAAGCCACCAATCACCGCCGTATTTTTGTAGCCCTGTTCACGCTCTAACTTCAATATTTTGGCTAAGGTTTCCAGTGCGGAAGCCATTATTGCCTCCAATTCTGTTGCAACGTTGTCACCCCCAAACAGCCGGGACCCAAATGCGTCCCCAACACAGGTGTCACTTCAATGATGTACGTCTCTTCCGGGGCTATGTCGCTCAATCGCGTTTTAAGGTCATTCGCACCATCAATATTATCAATATGTAAGATGGCTAATTTATTCAGTGGAGCTTGTTCATGTGCGAGTTCTGCCAATTTGTCCACCGCTTTCTTGAACGTCCGCACTCGTGAATGCGAATGGATTGCACCATCCCACACATAAACCACTGGATTGATACGCAGGATTGACCCGACACTCGCCACCAATCCACTCACCCGACCACTTCGCTTGAGATATTCCATCGTCTCTATTGCGGCATAGAGTTGCGTTTTTTGTCGGACTTGTTCAATCGTATCTAAGACCTTTTGTACATCACCCGTTTCTTTGGCAGTCTTCGCCGACTCTATCACTTGGAAGCCGATGCCCACACTCAGTTGCAAGCCATCCACCAACGTAATACGCTCTTTGTCCACACCTTCTGCACCCAAGCGCATGGCATTCATTGTCGCGCTTAACTGCTCTGGCACATGAATCGATATCACATGGTCGGCATTCTCCAGTGCTTCACGATACAGTTCCTCTGCATCGCCGGGTGATGGCGCGGCGGTCGTTGGCTGGTCCGTCATCGTGGGCATCGCTCGATAATAGTCTTCCCGAATCAAATCTTTCCCATTATCCGCATGGCTTTTCCCGCCATAATTTACATAGCACGGAATGATCATTACATCGAGTTCTTCGATTAAATCTTTCGGCACATCACAAACACTATCAGCAACTATCTGTATTTTTTTACTCATTACTCTGCTTCCATTTCAGATTCCAACACCGCCACGCCCGTTGCATCTGTTCCCAACAAACAAGCTAAGGGCGCGCTATACATCGTATATGGGAAATGCTGTCCCGGAAATTCTAATGCCAACCGATCTTGCATGATACGAGTTTGCTCACTCATATGCGATTTGTGTTGCAAAATCACGGCATCATCTAACTCTGTAAATTCGACCAAAAATTCTACCAATCGATCAATCGCTTGTGAACGGGACTTTACCTTTTCTATCACCACCATTTTACCCTCTTCAATCGCCAAAAAGGGTTTAATCGACAACATATCACCCAAAATCGAATGCGATTCAGACAATATCTCCTGTTGCTGAAGATAATTCACGCTGTTCACATAGTATAAGGAATAGATGCGGTCTACAGCATCCCGTACCGATTGAATAATGGTATCACTAGATTGCTTCTCTTGAATTCCTCGTGTCGCCACCCGAACCAGCATCCCTTGTCCAGCACAGATAGACCGTGAATCCACCACAACAATCTCACAGGATCCACCAGACAGCTGATGTGCAGCTGCTCGCGCATTTTGCCAGCTTTCATTAATCTCCCGTGAAGGATGAATCGAAATAATAGCATTATTACTCCTCGACAACCGATTAAATGCCTCTGCATAGTCATTGGTAGTTGGGGGGATAATCGCCGGTGGCTGGGTTTGCGTTTCGATTAACCGCAAGGCTTCGTCGTCAGTTAGGTCAACCCCCTCACGATAACGCTTCCCTGCGATTTCTATTTGATTGGGCAAAATCGTCACTGGATAATGCTGTATCAAACGTGGATTAGAAAAACGCGCCCCGCTATCCGTCACAATATGTAATCGTCCTGTCATCAGCACTCTCTGTGTACATTATGTCATTGGTCAGTTTCTACGCAATCCTCTGTGCCTAAACACCTATTCCAAACTCATCAAATAGGGATACAAAGGCTGTCCCCCATCAATTACTTCAAACTCCACTCCATCCCAACGCACCCGCAATTGCTCGACTAATCTGTTGTGTTCATCGGCATCCACTTCCAATCCCCGATACAACGTCACCAACGAAAAATCCTCAATATGCGCCTTTTGCAGCGTTTTCATCACAGCGTCTGGCAATCTATCCTCTGCAACCACCAACTTACCATCTACCAGACCAATCATCGCACCTTCCTTAACTAACACGCCATTGATGTCAACATCCCGCGTCGCTGTTGTGATTTCACAGGTCACAATCTCAGTATAGGCTTCCTGCATAGCTGAATATACAGAATCAATCGTTGCGCCATTCTCATTTGCATCCAGATAGGGCAATAGAGAACTAATCCCCTGTGGCATCGTCCGAGTTGGTAACACGCGCACATCCTTTTCTGAGGATAGCTTCACCGCTTGTTCTGCCGTCAATAAAATATTCTTGTTATTCGGCAACAGAATAATATCTCTATTATCTAAGGAGTCAATCTTAGACAAAAAATCCTCCGTACTCGGGTTCATTGACTGCCCGCCGTGTATCAGCCGCGCCACGCCATACTCGCGGAACAAATTTGAGATTCCCTCACCATTCGCAACTGCAATCAAGGCGACACCATCCACTTCTGATGAATCCGACTCCCGCGCCTGACGGTCTTGCACATACCCCTGATACTGTGCCTGCATATTTTCGACCACAATATCATCCAACCATGCCCCCAAGCCAATCGCATAGTTCAATGGCTCACCCGGATTATGTACATGCACATGCACCTTAACCAATTCAGGATCGCCCACCACCAAGGTTGACCAACCCATTGCATCAATCTCATCCCGCACTTTATCGACATCCAAGTTCTCACCACGCATCAAAAACTGAACATCGTAGCCATACCCCTCTTCATCAGGGTTGAGGGCATCTTGCCAATTGGCGGTGGATAAATCCTCAGCTGTTTGCTTATGAGATGGGAATGACACTGGCTCACCATTAAGTAAGCGTTGCATCCCTTCGATGATATAGAGTAAGCCTAACCCGCCAGAATCCACCACGCCCGCATCTTTCAATACAGGTAACAGATTTGGTGTATGTTGAACCGACTCTCGCGCCGCTTTTACTTTCGCATCAAATACAATCGACAGGTCA
>JANQRM010000216.1 GCA_028284565.1 Anaerolineae bacterium
GTCCAATGTTCGTTGAACAGCAGTTTGATAATCCACAGGATGGATGTCAGGGAAAATCTCTCTGGCTGAAGGATCCCGCACAACGACTTCATTCTTGAGGCTTTTCGATAAGGGTTCAGCGATGTGCTTAGATACTGGCGTAATAATATGTATCCAACGAGACGATAGCCATATTGGAATCAGGGGGATGGGTATCAGTAAGCGTTTGAGTCCACGAGCTTTGGCATACCCCGTTATCATCTCTGCATAGGACAGCACATTTGCGCCGCCAATCTGCACAACCTTGCCATTACTCGCTGGAGTCTCAAGAGCAGTCACTAGATATTCCAACACATCTCGGACACCAATCGGCTGGGTTTTTGTGTAGAGCCAAGAGGGTGTGAGCATCACCGGCAAGCGTTCGGTCAAATAGCGAATCATCTCGAATGAGACACTGCCTGATCCAACCACTACTCCCGCGCGGAACTCGGTCACGCCATCACCACCTTCTTCACGTAGAATTCGTCCCACTTCCTGCCGGGATTCTAGATGCTCGGACAAGTTGTCGCTGTCATCTCCTAATCCACCCAGATAGATAATCTGTTGGACACCTGCATCTTTTGCGGCATGAGCAAAATTTCTAGCGGCACTTTGATCCCTGTCACGATAATCTTCGCTGTCAGACATCGAATGAATTAAATAATAGGCGGCATCCACATCGTCCAAAACATCTGTAAGTGTTTCAGGTTCTAAGACATTGCCCTGTGCAAATTCGACATCATGACTCCATGACCGCCCGTTTAGATAGCGCACATCCCGCGACATCACCCGCACAATATAGCCCTTTTCCAACAGGCGTGGCACAAGGCGACCTCCAACATACCCTGTTGCGCCAGTCACTAACACACGTTTGATCGATGGGGCTTGTTTATTTGACGGCATGGGGATACTCCACGATGATTGGACAAAATTGCTCTCTATCTTAGTCGAGGAACATGAGTACACTACAATGGTTAGATGAGAAGTATTAGAGTTTTTGGTCGCCTTCTAGCCTATTTTTGCGTTCTTGAATCTGATCAAGGATTTCTTTCGTGGCTGATCCTTCATCTTCGAGCAAGCGTCGCGCCGAATCAAGGGGGTCGTTCAACCGTTCTTCAACGGCTTCGGTTTTTTCTTCGTTAGATACCACAACCGTTTCGGCTTCTTCCTCAGTCGTTTGAGTCGCTATTGTTTTGTTGGATTGATTTTGCTGGTCTACGAAATAGCGATAGCCAAAATAGGCAACTGCCCCCAACACCGCAATCGGAATCACCGCTTGTAGCACTTGCTGGACAATCGACAGAATCACCAGAATCCCAACGACCACCACAATCCCAGCGATAATGCCCACAATTTGCCGATTATTCACAACCTTACCCTCAAAATCTCATCTCATTTTTGCTAAAAGACAGACTGAAACGTATCACTCGCATCATCAAAAACTTGGTAAGGGCGTACAGCTGTACGCCCCTACATGAAATGCCTTTTTGGTTTTGGTAACATCATGTCATTCAATAATAAATGATAACACTAAAAACTAACAACTAATCACTACAAACTTTCATCTACCGCATGAGAACCCGACTGCCATTCTGTGTTTTATCGACCACGACATGCACGGGGAAAGAATCCTTCAATTCATCAATATGTGTGATGACCAAAATCAAATCAAAATCATGCTGAATCGTTGTAATCGCCTCGACCAACTTATTGCGCCCATCGCTATCCTGTGAACCAAAGCCCTCATCAATAAATAACGTGCGGAGGTGTGCGCCAGCCCGTCGCGCTAGCATTTTCGACAATGCCACCCGAATCGCAAAGTTGATACGGAAGGCTTCTCCACCACTGTACATCTCATAGCCCCGTGTGCCAAGTTCATCTGCAATTTCAATATCAAGCGTTTCTGCCACGCCACCTGTTAGCTTCTCACGTTGAGTCGTCAAGCGCAGGTGCATCCGTCCTTCGGTCATCTTGGCGAGTAGGCGATTCGCTTCTGCCTCCAATTCGGGGATAACCGTTTCAATAATCATCGCTGGCACACCATTTTTTCCGAAGGCGAGGCGCAGTTCTTTATAGAGTGTTTCCTCTTCCAATGTGGATTGACGCTTCTCCTCCAGTTCCTCACGACGCTTGCGTTGACTATCCAATACCTTCAATTGTTGCTTGGCTTCACTCAACCGTTCTTGCGCGACTTGCGCGTTGGTGTGCTGTTGGTTTTTCTCGTTGCGACGCTTTTGCTCCTCTTTGACCAGCACATCCAGCGACTCAATCTCGATTTTCAGTGCGTCGATTGCGGTTTGCTCTTCTTCAATCGACTCACACAGATTATCATGACGCTTCTGGGAATCGTTTAGATTCTCTTGTGCTTTCGGAAGCGATTCGAGTGCCACTTGGAGTTTGGTGTTTTGTACCTCATATTTTTCGTAAGTTGCTAGCTTCGATGTCGTATCGTCATGGCTATCGGCATCATAGCCAATTGCTTGCCGTTTAGAATCGACTTCGGCGAGTTGCTCACGGATGGCTTCGGCATAAGACTCATCATCAAGGATACTGACGACTTTCTGCAAACTCGCTTTCGCTTCATCGAGTCGTGTTTGGGCATCGAGAGCTTGTTCTTGTTGCTTCTGCAAGGCACCCATGCGTTCCCGCACCGGAGCCAAGCGTTTGAGTTGCAACGCCATCGCATCCATTTGCTCCGTTTTCGTCTTCACATCTTGCTCAATATCAAGCGTCCGCGCGTTCTGCTGGCGATAATCCTCCCGCTTCGTATCGCGTTCTGCTGTGATTTGTTCCAACAAGTCTTCCCGATGCTCTGGAGTCAGGGCTTGTCCACACAAAGGGCAGGTTGCGCCATCGACTGTTTCCAGCTTATCGAGTCGTTCATTGAGAGTCAGTCCCTCGGTTTTTAGGGTTTCTAAGCGTGTAGACAAACCTGTTTTTTCTGCTTTAAGGTTGCTGATCTGCTCATACAAATCATCACGCTGACGGTCTAAATCTTCCAATTCCGCGAGGTCACGTTGCACTACTTCGAGGTCGTCACTGCTATTCTGTTCAATTTGCCGTTCCAACTCGGAAATGGTCGCCTCGAATTCACCTTTTTCTTTTTCGAGGTCAGCTTGTGCCTGCGCCAATTCTTTTTCGAGGTCGTTGTAGGCTTCATTCAAGTCACTGAGTTGTTGGAGCTGTTCTGCCAATTCTGTCTGAGCTGAGCGCGCGTCCTGCAAAGTGGCATAACCCGCTTCAATCTCCTCCTGTTGCGCGACAACAGCTTCATACTCCTGTACCGACTCCGTATGACGTGCAATGGCTCGCTCAACAGATTCAAGGTCGGTTTGATGCTTGCTCAGCCGTGACTCATGCGAAGCGAGCTGGTCTTTTTTCTGGTCACGCTCTTTGGGCGCATGGGCGACTTCATCCAGAGCTTCCTGTGCACGTTCTAGGGCTTTTTGGGCATCCTTATTGGCTTTTTCCGCATTCTTCAGGTCGATTTTATATTGCGGTTCTTTTGCCAGCTCATCATCAATTTCTTGCATCCGCAATGCGTAGACACTCAAATCCGTTTCCAGACGCTTGAGCTTGTTCTTGACCGTATCTTCATACTTCGCCCATGCATCCAAGCCCAAAATATCCGAGAGAATCTTCTTACGCTCGGCGGGAGTCTTAATCGTGAAGGCATCCGCTTTGCCCTGTTGCAAGAAGGCAGAATTGATAAAGGTGTCATAATCCAGCTTGAGGATGTCTTCGATTTTGTACTGCGTTTGACGCATACTCGGTTCATTCATTGTCAGGGGTTGTTCACCATCCTGCAAGACAAACAAATCTAACGACCCCGCACCCCGCCGACTCCGTGTCCGCCGACGCAAGACGCGATAGTTAATGCCTTCCTGCTCAAAATCGAGTTGCACATACATCTCGGCTTGATTGAGGTGGATGAGTTCTTCATCTCGTTTGGCGCGCGACTTCCCCCACAATGCCCAGACAATCGCATCCAAGAGTGATGACTTCCCTGCACCATTCTGCCCAGTCAAACAAGCGAGATGGACTCCTTCAAAGAAGATAGGGTCGGGGTTGCGATAGGGCAAAAAATTTCGCAGTTCAAGGCGAATCGGAATCATATAATTCAGAACTATCTATGCGAACAAGTGTCTCATCAGTATAACGTCCGTACCTGAATTCGGGTAGACTTGACTCACTTCCCACCATCAATCGACAGCACTTGCCCAGTAATCCAACTCGCATATTCCGACGCGAAGAACAATACCCCATTCGCAATATCGTCCGGTGTACCGAGTCGCTTCAAGGCAATCTTATTCACCAAGTCCTGTTGACCTTCCGTACCATAGGATTCCCATTGCTTCTGTGTCGCGGGATTCGAGAGGACAAAGCCCGGTGCGATATTGTTCACCGTAATGCCCCATGCTCCCAACTCATGTGCCAGTTGCCGAGTTAGTCCGATTTGTCCCGCTTTCGCAGAGGCATAGGCTTGGATTCCCGTTAGACTCACCCCCAATCCAGCCCCACTTGAAATATTGATGATGCGTCCAAACTGCGTTTCTTTCATACTCGGCGCAACCGCCTGTGCAAAATAAAATGCCCCGCGCGTATTCACTTCAAAGATGCTATCCCAATCATCTTCGCTAATGTCCTCCAAGGGTCTGCCGACTTGCCCCAAGACACCACCCGCATTATTCACCAGAATATCGACGGATGGGTGCTGTTCCAACACCTCATCGACAAAAGCAAACACCGCCTCGCGGTCACGTATATTCACCACGCGCACTTCACAAGTTCCATCGGCATCATGACATAGCCATTTCGTTTCCTCTAATTCATCTGTTAGGATGTCACAGCCCCACACATTCGCTCCCAATTTGGCAAATGCCAACGCAATCGCCCGCCCAAAACCATGCGCCGCCCCCGTCACAATCACCGTCTTTCCCGTAAAATCAAATTTCATCTATTCATCTCCCTCATCTGATTCTTCATGGTTATCGGTTTTTTTAGCTTGCTCTTCTTGTTCCCTCAATGCGCGTGATCCTTTACGAGCAGTATCCCAATCTGTTTTTCTGAGCCAAACGCGCCAAGCCTCAGCATCATAACCAAAATCTTCTGCGGTTACTTCTTTCAAATATTCATAGATGTCTTCCATCCTTTTCTGGTTAGAACCATCCTTGATGAGACGTTCAAATTCATAGGTAACACTTGATAGAAAACCATGATGATAAAATTGTTCTTCCATGCTCTGCTACTTTTTATACGAACCTCAAGACGATGTCTAATGTGGGGTCGCCTTTCCCTTCCCTTTCATCAAATTTCATTTATTCATCTTTTCCTGTGATACACTGATACCATCATAGCGAGGTATCACAATGGACGACAAATCCAAACGCAAAAATGACTTCAATCCGCAACCCTATTGGCGCGTGCTGATACCCATCATGGTCGTGCTGATCAGTGGTCTCTGGTTTCCCGTGCGGACACTCTTAGTATGGGAATTTAACGTCGTGCTATACGGGGGGATCGTGCTTAGCTGTGTCATCGCAATACTCCGACTTTGGCGTTATCGCAAACGCACGGACTTATTGATGAGTGTCATTTTTCTCTGCGGAGTCTTAGCCTCCGTCCAAGCGGGCTATAGTGCCGTGCGACCTCCCCACACCTATCCACCCGACTCGGCAACTATATGTCGGGATGCGGGTGAGTGGCGTTGGGATGCGGAAGCGTGGGAAAGTGAAGGGGGATTAGCCTGTCATTTTTATGTGGATTATGGGTGCTTCATTGATGTCGAACGCTATCTCGGCACACACCTCATCGCCATCCACACCGGCGAAAGCTACCGTCGCTTGGTCTGTGAATAGTCTCAAATTCCTCAACAAATAACGTGTGTCAAAGATTGGGGGGATTTAATCCATATCTGGTCGGAGACGCACAATCATGTCCAATTGTATAGCCGCACCATAGGGGAGTTGTGATGTTCCGGTTGCGGTTCGTGCGTGTCGTCCTGCATCATCATACAATGCAACCAATAGGTCTGATGCGCCATTAATCACCTGTGGTTGTTGAGTGAATGTCGGAGCCGAGCGTACAAAACCTTGAACTCGTTCAATAGATACGATTAGGTCTAAATCACCAATAGATTCCTTAATGATGGCTAGCAAATCAAGCATCGTTTGCTTTGCCGCCACTTGTGCTTGCTTCAAGTCAAGGTCAGAACCTACTTCCCCACGTACCTCACTAACTCGCCCAGACACATAGAGAATATCGCCAGATCGCTTACAGCCTAAATAATTCGCTACAGGAATTTTTGCAGAAGGTAAAACTTCCCCTAATTGTTGAAGGCGATCTTCAATATCACTCATTTCCCAAAGTGATCTTTCAACGCGCTATACATCTTCTCTGCACCCTCGACGGTGGCAATCAGCTTAATATCCCCACCTTCAATGATGGCTTTCAATATCGCCTGTTGCGCTTCACCAGTACGGAAGGCGGTGGCAATCTTATCGGCGGTACGCCCACTCCCTTCAAGGACAAAGATGGTGATTCGCGGTTCCGTCTTTGAAGTCGCTAGATATACATCTCGCTCGGCAACTTTCCCACCATTGATGAGAATGCCCAGTGCAGGCTTCTGGTTATCCGTAATGGCATGAGTCAAATTGACAATCACATGCGACTCGCCACCCCATTCATTCGAGTTCACAAGGATAAAGTGCGAATGATGCTGGTCGAGCATGGCATCACCGTCAGCATTATCCCGCCCCGGATAACTGACACGTCCTTCAGGAGCAACACCAATTAAGGTGAAGTTCCCATTGTGCTTGGCGCGCGCCTGCCCAATCATCCGCATCACACCGGATTCTGTGCCACCATCTATCACCGTCAATTGATGTTC
>JANQRM010000242.1 GCA_028284565.1 Anaerolineae bacterium
ATTGGCTGCTTCTTAGACTATTTTGGCTTATTGCACGCGATCTCCTCACACACAACAGTCCCAATGTCCAACTCTCTGGTCTCTGTTAATCCTCCGTCAATTGGTACTTACCATATGACAAATCACATCTTATCCTAAGTAGCATATAGGGTCAAGAGCGATTCAATCATTAGGCGGGGTCTGGTAACAATTCTTCTTCATATTCATCTTTAGGGCGATCACCCAATATATCTTTTACATATATTTCATCAACTAAGACAGTTCCGATGGCAGTCAAAGGAACCGCTAGCATAATCCCTAAAAATCCGAAGAAGAAACCAAATACAATCTGTCCAAGTAAAATCAAAATCGCTGGCATGTTCATTCGTTCGCTTGCCAAGATAGGACTAATCACTTGACTTTGGATAAAAGATACGCCATAGATAATCACAGCAACCCATACAACGTTTTCGGGTGCTTGTACAAACGCCACTGCAATTGAGGGGACAAGTGCTACGATTGGTCCAAAATTGGGGATGAAAGACATCAATCCAGCTAATACTCCTAAAGCCGCCCACTCACGAATTCCGAGCAAAGCCAATCCCAGTCCTGTTCCAATACCGACAACAACCATTGATACACCAGTAACACTCAACCATGCGCGAAGCGTTGCATCTATACGCCGAAGAATATCTACCATCCGATGACGATACCACTTAGGTGTCAATGTGATAATGCCGTTGACATAGCGTTGTGGTTCTGCAAGTAGATACATACTCAAGAAAAAGACGATCAAGGCGCTCAAGACGCTATTTGCAACACCGCCGACTAAGGGTAGAACAGATCCGCCTAGACTTCCGAGTGTGTTTGTAATCTGCCCGATAATTTGATTGATTAAATCGTTATTGATTTCAAAGTCTTCGAGAAACCCTTGAAGGAATGGGAATTGCTCTTGGAGTTCACCACTATTGACATACTCGATGAGTTGTTCAATACCGCGCGGAATGACATCTGTTGCAAGCACACCAAACTGATTCACGATGGTTGGCAAAATCACAAGAGCAATCAACACAAGGATGACAAAAAAACCAATGACTGATAACGCAATTGCAATCGAACGATTCATCTCGAGACGGTCAGTACAATACCGCACGGGCATTGTGAAAAATACCACCAATATAACCGCCGCAAAGGTCAGCATCATGGTATTGCGAATTTGCCAGAGGGCAACCAGACCACCAATTAACACCACAATAAATACTATCGTGCTAAGTGTTAAACGTGATTGTCGAGCGTTCTCTAGTTGCATGAGACTCCTCTGTACTGATAGGATTAGCCTGTATAACGAATAACAACCATGGTTAAATCATCAAATGGTGCTTGCCCAGCGCAAAAAGTTTCAACATCTTCGAGAATCAAACTCTTCATTGATTCCGCAGATTGACTACCAATTTGCTGGACTAAATTGAGCAAACGGGGTTCACCGTAATCATCGCCTTGTGGATTCTCTGCTTCAGTTAGCCCATCGGTATAGTAAACAATCAAATCACCAGGTTGCAATTGTACCTCGACAGCTTGAACAGGATTATCTGGAAACCAACCAAGTGCGCGTCCTCCGCGGGGTAAAAATTCGACATCTCCTGTCGCGGAACGATAAAGGACAGGAGGATTATGTCCTCCATTAACATGCACGCTCTCACCGGTCGGACTGAATTCGCTATAGAAGACGGTGACAAACATCCCGCTTTCTTCAGCATCTGCCACTAAGAGGTCATTTGTACGAGAGATGTTCTGAACGGGTGAAGTCTCTGCAAAAGCATTGCTTCGTATGAGCGTGCGTGCGACTGCCATAAAGAGTGCAGCCGGTGCGCCTTTATCCGACACATCTGCAATCACCGCACCAAATTGATCATTTGCCAGTTCAAAGGCATCATAAAAGTCCCCAGCGACTTCGCGCGCCGCCTCCCAATGAGCCGAGATTTCGTAATGTGTAGTGTTTGGCAATTGTGCTGGTAACAAGTTTCTTTGAATTTCGCTTGCCATTTGGAGTTCTCGTTCCAATCGCCCTTTTTCAACTGCGACACCAAAAAGGCGTGCATTTTCTATTGCCCGTGCCGCCATTCCACATGCCGCTTTGAGAAGTGACAAATCCGATTCACGGAAAGCCCCAGTTTTCATCGCTGTATCGACGTAAACCACTCCAATCAACCGATCGCGGATGAGCATAGGCGCACACAAAATTGCCCGCAAACCCCGCATGATAATACTTTGCCCAGCATTAAATCTCGTATCAAATTGAGCATTATTTGTCAGGAGCGGTTCGCCAGAATTGATGACCTCGCCCACAATAGTTGTACTATAGCCCTCTTTTTCGATGGTCTCGCCATCAATCCCCCGCGCAACATGAACTGGCAGAGTGTTGTTGTCATGGTCAGCAATCATCAAAAAGCCACGTTGCGCGCGAGTCACTTTCATAAGTGCATCCATGACATTATCCAATGCCTCATTAAAATCGAGTGTGGAGTTCATCTCTAAAGAAATACTATACAAGGTATGTAAATGCTCAGGGGTTAGATTATCAGTTGTCGCTTGGTCAGACATTGAAGGGTTACTTTCAGAAAACTCAACGGGTGATGGTTGGCATTATAACATTATCATTTCATGGGAGCGAATAGTGTTTGTCCTTGTTATACTAGATTGCTTGATTGATTCTTTGGTATTTTGGACGTTTTATGAAATTCGATGTGACGTTTTTCCCTACGAAAGATATTCAAACAGACGTAGACCTTGTGAAACGTGTGGAGCAAGCTGGACTCGATGGTGTGTGGACAGCTGAGGTTGCTCATAATCCCTTCTTTCCCTTGATGTTGGCTTCGCAGGAAACTCAAAACATCAGCTTGGGGACACAAATCGCTGTTGCGTTTGCAAGAAGTCCGATGGTGATGGCACAAATTGCTTGGGACTTAGCGACACAATCGAAAGGACGTTTCATACTGGGCATGGGAACCCAAGTTCGCGCTCATATTGTCGGACGTTTCGGGATGAATTGGGAAGCCCCTATCCCGCGAATGCGAGAATACATTGAGTCGCTCCATGCCATTTGGGACACCTTCCAAACTAACAAACCACTCCGTTATAAAGGCGAGCATTATCAATTTTTGCTGATGACTCCCTTTTTCAATCCGGGTCCAATTGATTATCCAAAAATACCAATTTATATCGCGGGTGTGAATGCGAATATCTCACAGTTGGCGGGTGAACTTTGTGAGGGGCTTCATGCTCATGCCTTTCATACCGTTCCTTATCTCAATGAAGTGGTCATGAAAAATGTGGAATACGGCTTGAATGTGGCAGACCGTGAGCGGAGAGAATTTGAGTTGGTTGTTCCGATATTTGTGGTAACCGGACGCGATCAGGCTGAGATGGATAAGGCAATCCAAGAAACAAAAACGCGCATCTCTTTTTACGCCAGTACACCCTCCTATAAAGGGGTTATGGAATTACATGGATGGGACGATATTCGCACGAAGTTAAGTCAGATGGCACGCGAAGGCAAATGGGAAGCAATGTGGACAGAAATTACCGATGAGATGATAGATGAAATTGCAATTGTCGGCGCACCAGAAGAATTAGCAGATAAGATGAAATCACGCTACAACGGTTTGGCTGACCGCATCTGTCTCGGCTGGGAAACAGATAATCCCGAAAATCGTGACCTATGGCAGACTATTGTTGAGTCGTTGAAAGCCTAAACGATGACGAACCCGCTTGATTATGCTAATCAAAACCAAGAGCGTTTTTTGAATGAGCTAAAACATCTCATCTCGATTCCAAGTATTAGCACCCAACCAGAACACACTTCCGATGTCTTGCAAGTCGCCAATTGGATACGCGATAAGATGTTAAGTATGGGCATGTCCAAAGCAGACCTCATTCATATGCCAGAAGGTCGTCACCCCTGTGTTTTGGGTGAATGGTTAGACGCTGGTGAGAATGTAGCAACAATTCTTATCTATTGTCATTATGATGTCCAGCCAGCAGAAATCGAAGATGGTTGGCAGACTCCGCCATTCGAGCCAACAGAACACGATGACAAACTCTACGGACGTGGAGCTGTGGATAGCAAACTGCATGTCATCGCGCAGTTGAACGCCATTGAGTCCTTATTGAAAACAGATAGCTTGTCTGTCAATGTCAAAGTGTTGTGTGAAGGCGAAGAAGAGTCTGGCTCAGAGACAATCAACGCTTTCATCGGACAACAGCCGGAACGTCTAAAAGCAGACATCGCTGTAATTTCAGATGGTTGCATTATGAAAGGGCAACCCACACTCGTATATGGACTACGCGGAATTGTCACGATGGAATTGCATGTTTATGGTCCACAGAAGGATTTACATAGCGGACATTTCGGCGGGAGTACACACAATCCAATACAAGCCTTAGCAGAAATCATCGCCCAATTACACGATGAGTCTGGCTTTATCACCGTTCCAAATTTTTATGAAGATGTTGTCGTTCTAGATACTGATGAACGCGAATCACTAGAAGCTGTCAATCAATATACTGAAGCCGAGTGGCGAGACGTTGCCAATTCGCCAAACCCTTATGGTGAACCAGATTATACAATGCACGAGCGAGTGGGGGCGCGTCCAACTTTAGAAATCAACGGTATAAAAGGTGGCTATGCAGGGTCTGGTTTTAAGACGGTTCTTCCATCTCATGCGATGGCGAAAATTAGTTGTCGGCTGGTTACCAATCAAAATCCAAGCGTTATCTATGAAATACTCAAAAAACACATTGAGCAAATTACGCCATCCAGCGTCAGAAGTGAACTCATTCAATTGGAAACAGGTGCGTCGGCTATTTTATTGGATAGAGAGTCGGTTGCGATGCAAGCTGGTAAGATCGCTTATGAAGCTGGTTGGGGGACGAAACCTATCTTTGAGCGTGCAGGTGGGAGTGTGCCGATTACATATGAGCTACAAAAGATTGCTGATGATATGGTCATCATGGGCTTTGGTTATCGCAGCGGGACAGCTCATGGACCAAATGAACATATTTTTATTGACCAGCTTTACAACGGCATCCAAAGTGCCATTACCTTTCTACAGGAAATAGGAAAACACTATGACCAGTAATGCCATTGGCTATGCGAAATCCAATGAAGAGCGATTCCGCAAAGAACTTCATGACCTACTTCGTATTCCAAGCATCAGTACCGACCCTGCTTATAAAAATGAGGTGCGTCGTGCGGCAGAGTGGTTGGTCGAGCATTTTAAGAATCTCGATTTTGATGTTGAGCTTATCGAAACCGAAAAGCATCCCCTTGTCTATGCGGAATGGATTGATGCCGAGAATGTGAATAAGCCAACTGTTTTGGTCTATGGTCATTATGATGTACAACCTGCTAAGTTAGAAGATGGATGGGATACTGAACCATTTGAACCCGTCGAAAAAGACGGCAAAATCTACGCGCGGGGCGCAACCGATGACAAAGGACAACTCTTTATTCATATCAAAGCTGTCGAATCGATGCTGGTTGGTGGATGGGCTTTACCAGTAAATGTGAAGTTCATCCTTGAAGGCGAAGAAGAATCAGGCGGAGTGAGTATTGAAAAGTATGTTGCCACACATCACGATAAACTCAAAGCCGATGTATGCTTGATTTCTGATGGTAGTATGGCTGGGATTGACCAACCCCTTTTGGTCTCTGGCTTACGAGGTAACGTAGCGATGGATTTAATCATTGAAGGACCCAAGAGTGATTTACACAGTGGGACCTATGGAGGCTCCGTTCATAATCCAGCACAAGCCTTAGCCGAACTAATCAGCAAGATGCATGATGATAATGGGCGAGTTACCATTCCGGGATTTTATGATGATGTTGTCATTTTGACTCACGAAGAACGCGATGCCCTTGCTGAACTCAAATACTCCTTAGAAAAATGGCAAAGCGAAACCGGCGCGCCTCAACCGTGGGGAGAAGCAGAGTATTCGATTAAAGAACGGACTGGCATTCGTCCAACACTCGAAATCAATGGAATGGCAGGGGGATATTTTGATGCAGGATTTAAGACGATTGTGCCTCAAAAAGCATGGGCAAAAATCAGTTGCAGGCTCGTCGCCAATCAAAATCCACGCAAGATATTCAGCCTTATTGAGCAATTTGTCAAAGAAAATGTACCGCCCACGGTAACCTACAAACTCAACTATATTCATGGTGGACTACCTGCCCAAATGGATATCCATGATCCAATGATGCAGGCGGCGGTACGTGCTTATGAAATCGGCTGGGGACATTCACCTAAATTTGCGCGTGAAGGCGGAAGCATTCCGATTGTGGCTGGATTTCAAGATAAGCTCAATATTCCCATTGTCTTGATGGGTTTCGGCTTAAACACGGATAATCTTCATGCACCCAATGAGCATTACTCCATTGAGATGTTCCATCGTGGTATCGACACCTCGATTCATTTCTTCCATCAATGCGCCAAGATTGAGGTCAATTCATGACATTATCCCCTCATGACTACGCGAAGCAACACAAGGAACGTTTTCGTGAACAATTAAAAGATTGGCTACGAATTCCAAGTGTCTCTACTGAACCCGCCTACCAAGCGGATGTTCAGCGCGCCGCCGAATGGCTTGTGGAGGACATGAAAAGCATTGGGCTTAGCAATGTTCAAATTATGCCAACAGGTGGGCATCCCGTTGTCTATGGTGAGTGGCTCAATGCGGGTGATGAAAAGCAAACCGTTCTAATTTATGGGCATTATGACGTTCAGCCAGCGTGGGTTGAGGACGGTTGGGATCAAGACCCCTTTGAGCCAGTCGAACGCAATGGGAAAGTTATCGCGCGAGGCGCAACTGATGACAAAGGGCAATCCATGATTCAACTTAAAGCCCTTGAATCCATGCTTTCCGAAGGCAATACACCACCTATAAACATCAAATTACTCATTGAGGGCGAAGAGGAAATGGGTTCACGACACTTGCCAGCCTTTGTTGAAGCAAATAAAGATTTACTCCAAGCCGACCTATGTGTTATTCTGACACAGGCATTCGTGGTAAAGACAAACCGCTGATTGTCTATGGACTGCGCGGGATGGTTACGATGGAAGTTGTGGTACAGGGACCGAAACACGATTTACATAGCGGGCGAGGCGGGATGATTCACAATCCAGCTCAGGTCATTGCAGAAATTGTCGCTAAGTTACATGATGAAACAGGACGTGTTGCCGTTCCCGGATTTTACGATGATGTCGCGGATGTACCAGATGAAGAACGTGCCAAACTCAATCAAGCAGATGTGAGCGACTTGGAATGGGCAAAAATCATGGACGATTTACCGGATTGGGGCGAGTCTGATTATACAAAGATAGAACGACAGAGCATCCGACCAACCTTAGAAATCAATGGGATTTCGGGAGGTTATACAGGCAATGGTTTTAAGACAGTCCTCCCTGCCAAAGCGAAAGCAAAAATTAGTTGTCGGCTTGTTCCTAATCAATCATCTAAAGATATACTCAATAAAGTGCGCGAATATATCCTTGACATTGCCCCGCCCACCGTTAACGTCGAATTCATCTCGCATGGTCATGGTGAACCTGCTGTAACAGACTTCGATCATCCTGCCATTCAATCGGCTTATAAAGCCTACTCAACTCACTTTCCCAATCCACCGTTGTATGCTCGCAGTGGCGGGAGCATTCCTATCGTTGCAGAATTCCAACAACAACTCGGTATCCCTGTGATTTTGTTGGGCTTTGGCTTGCCCGATGCAAATGCACATGGACCGAATGAAAATTTCGACGTCGACGTTTTCCATCGTGGCATTGACACGGTAATCACCTTCTTTCAGAGCTTATAGGTAGACTATGACCGACTTCGCAAACATGAATCTTGATGAGCAAGAAGCCTTACTCTTGCAATTGGCTTGTCAAGTCATGCCAATCTATGGTCTTCACAATGCACAAGTAACATGGCTCACCTATAGTCATAACGCTGTGTTTGATGTTCAACTCGCTCAAGGACATTATGTCCTGCGTCTACATCTGCCGGGGCAAGTTAATATCACCATGCTAACTTCTGAATTACAATGGCTGCGAGTGATACGACAGCAAACCAACCTAATCGCTCCCTATCCGATTTCCACAGAGATTGAGGGAGAAGAACATCCCTTTGTTCGCATCTATGAACCGTCCATGCCCGACGACGGATTAGTGGTAGCCACGCTCTTCGATTTTCTGGACGGGGAGAAACGTAATCCAACTGAACTAACTGTATCTGACGTCCAACTTATCGGCAGTTATATCGCACGTCTTCACACCGCTGGTCAATTTACACCACCAGAGGGATTCGTCCGACCTTGGTTGAATTGGGAAGGACTATTCGGCAACAACTCCCCGTACAATCCCGGTGAAGGTGGAAAAATCATCACCGAACATCAAAAAAACATCTTTCAACAAGTGGCAAAACGAGTGCAAGATGTGATGGAGGATGTAGGACAAGGCGTAGACTCATTCGGTCTCATCCATGCCGATCTATTGGGGAAGAACCTTCTCTTTTATGAGGATGACGTTCGCGCCTTAGATTTTGAATACTCAGGCTGGGGATATTTTCTCTATGATTTAACCCCGCTATTATGGCAACTCAAAGGCGAAGTAACCAATTACTTGGAATTGGAAGATACGCTTTGGGAGGGTTATACAGCCATCCGTCCAATGCCTATCCGTTATCGAGACTTATTAGAAACCTTTATCGCGGGACGGCAACTTGCATCGTGTCGGTGGCTAGCAGGCAACCTCAATCACCCAGCCGTGAGAGATAACGCACCGGCACTCTTACAACAACGGACACAAGAACTTGAGAATTTTCTGTACAATGGGCGACTCGATCGCAATTAAGCGAGCGTTTCCAAATGGTCATCTACCCATGTTTGATAGGCGTCTTGCAATCGTTGAGTCAACCCGCCAAGTTGACTGTTTCCAATGGCAATCCCGTCAATCTTAATAACAGGAATAATGCCTCGACTACTACTCGTTAAAAAAGCTTCTTGAAAGTTTGGAATTTCATCAACATGCACCGCATCCCGCCTAATGGGTAGAATTGGCGGTGCTATCTCAAAGACTATTTGTTGACTAATCCCCAATAAGACACCTTCACCCGCAGTTCGCAACTCACCATCCACAATAGCGTAAAAATTACTGCCCAATCCTTCCAAGATATATCCGCCATCATTTAACAGAAAAGTATCATAAATCCCATCTGGCATCGTCTCTTTCAGCGCAGTGCGTAGGTGCATCCAATCTGTGGTTTTCG
>JANQRM010000256.1 GCA_028284565.1 Anaerolineae bacterium
GGTATCATTGCGACTTCTCCGGGACAAAGTTTCTCCGTATCCATTTTTATTGATGACTTCATTCGTGAATTTCAGCTAGACCGTACCACTGTATCTAGCCTCTATGGGTTAGGGACATTCCTCGCTGCGTTAACGCTTACATCGGTGGGGCGACAAATTGATAAATACGGGAATCGTCGGGTTGGGATTATTGTCAGTGCCTTGTTTGCTATTGTTCTCATTCTCTTTTCAACAATTACATCACCTATTTTTTTACTCTTCGGCTTTATGGCGATTCGTGGATTAGGACAAGGCTCACTGATGATTATCAACTCCACGGTCATCGCCCAATGGTTCAAACGCTATCGTGGACGCATGATGAGCTTGGCGATTGTGGCTTTTGCACTCTTTCAAGGTGCTTATGTGGATAGTCTGCGCGTTATTAATGAATCTATCGGCTGGCGACAATCGTGGGTGGTCTTAGGCATCGGCATCGCATTGACCATCTTGCCCCTAACAGTCATCTTCATGCGGAATCGTCCAGAAGATTTCGGTTTACAGCCGGATGGCGACCTTACTTCAGTTGAAAATCAAAAGGCATCGACAGAAAAAGCGAAAGGAGAATACAATGCGACCCTAAAAGAAGCCATGAGTACCCCGATTTTCTGGGTGTTTATGTTTGCGAAATTTCTGCCCTCTGCATGGGGGACAGGACTCGTTCTACATCAAATCTCTCTCTTTGAAGGCTTGGGACACAGCCCAGCAATAGCGACTCAAACCTTTGCATGGATGTCTATCTCTTCGGCAGTTTTTTCTATCATAAGTGGGATTCTTGTCGATAAAATATCTCCCAAATATATTGTTACCTTACAGATGATCGCGTTGTTGGTTGCTGTTGGTTTGGGAACTCTGATGACCGAAACATGGATGTTATTTAGCTATGCAATCACGTATGGATTTGTGCTTGGGTCAATGGGGGTTTTTGATGGGGCAGTTTACCCCAATCTATATGGTCGTTTACATCAAGGGGCTATTCGGGGCTTCACGAGTACAGTTGCTGTGGTCGGTTCGGCAGTTGGTCCCATTCTATTTGGGATTAGCTTCGATAGTTGGGGAGGCTATGCTACAGTTTTGTATATTGGCGTAGGATTGGCTATGCTTGCAGTGATAGCAAGTTTGTGGGTCAAAGAACCTGTACAAACGGCAATGACTTAATCTGTCCTAAACGAGATTTGATATGTCTACAAAAATACAGTCCGATGCAATTAATGCCCTTGTTCATGGTCATCATGGCGCGCCTTATGATATTTTAGGGATGCATGACATAGATGAAAAAACACTTTCGATTCGGGTGTTCCGTCCTAATGCAAAGACGGTAAGAGTAGTTAATGATGAAACGGGAGAACGGGCAACGATGCAACAACAGCATGAAGTCGGGTTCTTCGTTGCCGAAGTCTCAAAAAAATGGAAAGACCTACCTTATCATTTGGAATGTACCTTCAACAATGGTGATGCCTACGACATCATCGATCCCTACCGCTTTCCACCGCAACTGACCGAATTCGATCTTTATCTTTTTGGGACAGGTCGCCAGCTCAATAGCTACGATAAACTCGGCGCACACACGATGACTATCGACGGTGTAGACGGTGTACATTTCGCGGTCTGGGCTCCCAATGCATTTCGTGTAAGTGTGGTTGGCGACTTCAACTTTTGGGATGGGAGAATTCACCCCATGCACCGCAATGGCGAAAGCGGCGTTTGGGAATTGTTCATCCCTGATGCAAAAATCGGGCAGACCTATAAATATGACATTCTGTCGACGATCAATGACTACCATGTGCAAAAAACAGACCCCTATGGCTTTTTCGCTGAACTCCGCCCGAAAACGGCTTCGGTTATTGTCGATTTAGAGACGTATGAATGGGGTGATGATGAATGGATGGAAAAACGTGCGACGGTTAATCCACTAACCCAACCCATGTCCGCTTATGAAGTGCATCTGGGTTCCTGGCGACTTGCTGAGGGTAAAAAATGGATGACCTATCGTGAATTAGCCGATGAACTTGTGAGTTATGTCAAAGAGATGAATTACACTCACATCGAACTCATGCCCGTGATGGAACACCCCTTTGATGGCTCGTGGGGTTATCAAGTGACTGGCTATTTTGCACCGACGAGTCGTTTCGGTTCGCCAGAGGACTTCATGTACTTTGTCGATACTTGTCATCAAAATGGCATTGGCATTATCCTAGACTGGGTTCCGGCGCACTTCCCTAAAGATGGACACGCCCTCAGTTACTTCGATGGCACGCATCTCTACGAACACGCCGACCCCCGACAAGGCGAACATCCCGATTGGGGGACCTACATCTTTAATTATGGACGGAACGAAGTCAAAAACTTCTTGCTTTCGAACGCGCTCTTCTGGCTGAAAAAATATCATATTGATGGTCTTCGTGTAGACGCGGTATCCTCCATGATTTACCTCGATTTCTCGCGTGAAGAAGGGCAGTGGGTTCCCAACCAATATGGCGGCAATGAGAATCTCGAAGCTATCCAGTTCCTCAAAGAATTCAATACAGTGGTGCATGAAGAATGCCCCGGTGCAATGACAATTGCGGAAGAATCGACTGCATGGGCGATGGTGTCTCGTCCAGTCTACATTGGCGGGATGGGATTCACCTTCAAGTGGAATATGGGCTGGATGCACGATACCTTGAAATATATCAGCGAAGACCCTGTGCATCGGCGTTATCATCACAATAAACTGACGTTCTCCATGATGTATGCTTTCAGCGAAAACTTTGTGCTGTCGTTGTCGCATGATGAAGTTGTGCATGGCAAAGGTTCATTAATGGGCAAAATTGCGGGGGACTGGTGGCAGAAATTTGCAACCTTGCGTCTGCTAACAGGCTATCAAATGACCCATCCTGGCAAGAAACTGATGTTTATGGGACAAGATATTGCCCAATGGAGTGAATGGAGTGAAGCACGAAGTCTCGATTGGCACTTGCTCGATTTGGAGACGCATCAAGGTGTGAATCAATTCGTGAAAGATATGAACGCGCTCTACCTCAGTGAACCTGCTCTCTATGAACAAGACTTTGTGCAAGAGGGCTTCCAGTGGATTGAAGCGAATGATATTGAACAAAGTGTCTTCAGCTATATTCGCTACGCCAAGGATGAAGACGATTTTATCGTCGTGGTCTGCAACTTCACACCTGTTATTCGTGACGATTATCGTCTAGGTGTGCCAAAAGAGGGGATGTATCAGGAAATCCTGAATAGTGATGCAGAAGTCTATGGTGGGAGCAATGTTGGGAATTCTGGTTCACGTATGGCGGACAATCAAACATGGCATCAATTTGGCTATAGCCTGCATCTCACCCTACCGCCCTTAGGCATCATCATCCTGCAACCAGAAAGCTAATCAGGTATTATCCAGCATTAAAATTTTGTTAAATCTTATCCTTCCATAACTAAACATAAGGGCCTACAATGGTTCACCTTGCTAATGGAGGGTCATTGTCCAATGGATTAATCCATTTCGCTTGTGGTAGTTCCTCGTTGGGTGGGGCAGTCCCCACAGTGTCTTCTTGTATTCCAGTTTCTAGCTTTAACGATATCGGGCATGTCCATTTAAGGCGCACGCGGACAGGTCGAATTATGAACCGTCGTGTGTGGATATGCGTTGTAAGAAGTAGTCGGGTTTCGCTTGCGTTGTCTGTTTGAGTCCATCCTGATATAAGGAGCCTGAATTGAACATCCCGTTGAAACAATATTGGAACCTGCTCGCTCAATATTTGCGACATCAAAAGAATCGCTTCGCTCTCCTCACAGTTTTGCTCTTCGGTAGTATCGGCTTACAGATTCTCATCCCACAAATCACTCGATTCTTTATCGACTCTGCACTTGAAGGTGTAGCGTTACAAACCCTAACTCTTGCTGGCATCGGTTTCGTTATCTTAGCCATCGTGCAACAAGTGGTCTCAGTCAGTGCCGCCTATGTTGGTGAAAATGTGGCATGGATAGCAACCAACGGCTTAAGAGAAGACCTCGCTGAACACTGTATCAATCTTGATATGAGTTTCCACAATGACACGAGTCCCGGCGAGTTAATTGAGCGTATCGACGGGGACATCACTGCCCTCGCTCAGTTCTTTTCTCAACTGGTCGTTAAAGTCCTTGCGAATCTATTACTCCTCGCGGGGATATTATTCGCGCTTTTTTTTGAAGATGTTCGTATGGGACTTGCCTTTACGGGCTTTGCCGTTGGTAGTCTGCTCGTCCTCAATCGTGTGCGGGGGATTGCTGTCCCTTATGAAAAAGCACGACGCGAAGCTAACGCAGAGTTATTCGGCTATCTTGAAGAACGCCTCGCTGGAACAGAAGACATTCGCTCAAGTGGGGCAGTTGACTATGTCATCAATGGTCTCTATCGTCTGCAAACGGTCATCTTAGAACGATGGCAAAAAGCCGCGTTGATGTTTGTGGTTGTCCGTTTCGTCGCCGGGATGTCCCTTGTAT
>JANQRM010000274.1 GCA_028284565.1 Anaerolineae bacterium
CAACAGTCCTATTCTATTACAACGCGGACTTGCTAGCAGAAGCAGGATTAGATGTCCCGACAAACTGGGTAGACTTGGCAGAGACTGCTCAACAACTAACGACGGATTCACGGGAAGGCATCTTAATTCCGAATAGCTGGCCCTACTGGTTATTCCAACCCTTTGCTGCTGGAAGTGGGCAAAATATCGTGTCCGATAGTGATGTTGAAGTATATTTTGATGATGCCAATGTCATTGAAGCCCTCGAATACTGGGTTGCCTTGTACGAAGAATACAATGCGACACCGGATGGTGTTCAAAATAATTGGGGCGATGCACCGGGGGCGTTTATGGATGGCTCAGCCGCAATGATTGTTCATACCAGTGGCTCATTGCGTTCAATTCTCGAAGGAACAGATTTTGAAGTGGGTGTCAGTGGTATACCGGGACAAGATGGTGGTAATTTCACCGTTACGGGTGGTGGTAACCTCTATCTTGTGGCAGGAATTGATGATGCTGTTGCTGAGGCGGCGTGGGATTTTGTCCAATGGCTTACAGCACCAGAACAAACTGTCGATTGGAGCATTAACGCAGGTTACTTTAATACCAGAGCCAGTGGCTTCGAGCTTGATGCGTGGCAAACCTACGCGGATGCCAACCCTGCCATTGCCGATGCACAGGCGACAATTGATACAGCAGTTCGTGAGTTCTCAGTTCAATCTTTAGCCGACATACGCAACATTCTCCACGCTCAAATTTTGGCTGTCTTAAATGGCGAAATTGATGCCGCGACTGCAATGGCTAACGCGCAAACAGAGGCAGATGCTCTCTTGAGTATCTTCCGTTAAGTCTACTCCGAGGCACTTGGCAAACTCAGGTCAAGTGCCTCACTTAACGCATCTAATTAATTTTATAAAGAAGAAGCGCAAATGCGTGAGCGAAAATCGCTTAATTTATTACCCTATCTGCTAATCTTGCCGACGCTCGTATTTATCGTATTATTCACCATTTATCCGACCCTTCGTGTATTAAACGATAGCCGTATCTATTTTCATCCGAATCGCCCAGAACGTAACATTAATACGGATTTAAATCTGCCGGGGATTGTCGAAGCTCCGCGTAGCATTCGTGGTCCACATGATGTAGGGATCGCTTACTTCAGGGCAATCTTTGACCCAAATACAGCCGAGGGTGCCATTTTTTATCAGGTCATCGGCAATACCGCGTTGTATACGGTCATCACAGTTCCTACTAGCTTACTGCTTGCCTTCCTGTTTGCTCTGCTGGTTAATCGTTCTTTACGAGGCATTGGCTTCGCAAGAACAGCCTTGTTTTACCCGACAATGTTGCCGATGGTGAGCGCGGCAACGATCTGGGCATTCTTCTTTACACCGGAATATGGTTTATGGAATTCAGCCCTTCGACTATTGGGGTATGACGGTGCAGAGAATTGGGTGATTAATCGAAATCTGGCACTCTATTCATTAATGATTGTGGCTATCTGGAAGAATGCAGGCTACTTCATGATCTTTTATCTTGCTGGTTTACAAAGCCTGCCTGATGATATTTTTGAAGCGGCTGAATTAGATGGCGCGGGTTGGCTCGCAAAGACGTTTCGGATCACCTTACCCCTCTTGAGGCGAACCACATTATTTGTGACAGTGATTGCGATAATCAGTGCATTCCAAAATATCGACCATGCGCTCGTACTAACAAATGAACTTGTGACAGGTGAAGCGGATATACTATTATATGAGATTTACCAACAGCGTTTCGAATTACAGAATTACGGCTTTGCCAACGCGCTGACAGTTATCATGATTATCATTTTGTTGACTTTTACAATCGCTAATTTTCTCATCTCCGAGCGTTCTGAGGTATAAGCTGAAATGGTTTCAAACTCTTCAACGAAATTGAGTGAACTAGCCGTAAATCTTTTGACCATTGGGCTTTGCCTCGTGTGGGTTGTTCCGATTGTTTGGGCAATCATTGTGTCGTTTCGCCCTCCTGACGACACACTGGGTATCGGGGACATATGGTTTAGCGATAGCCTAACAATAGAGAGTTATGAGACAGCACTTCGGCTCGCACCATTTTTCCCATCTTTAGAAGATGGGAGTCTCACAAATTCCTATTACACCAACACCATTAAATATGTTGTACTGACATTAGGTGTTCAACTGGTCACGATACCTTTAGCAGCGTTTGCGTTTGCCCATTGCGAATTTAGAGGCAAACGAATCCTATTTTATGTCATCTTAATGCAATTGATGATACCAACAGCCATTTTGCTGGTGCCAAACTTTACAACCATCCGATCGATGGGCTTATACGATACGACCCTCGCAATTGCGATGCCTTACTTTGGTTCTGCCTTTGGAACCTTCTTGCTACGACAGGCTTTTTTGGAAGTGCCAAGAGACCTTGTTGATTCTGGCATGATGGATGGTTGTAAGTGGTATCAGCTGCTTTGGTATATTTACTTACCACCGAGTCGTGCGACGTTGGTCGCTTTTGGGTTAGTCAGCGTAAGTTTTCATTGGAACTCGCTGTTATGGCCCCTCGTTGTAACGAGTGACCAATCTCGTCCTTTGACAATGGGCTTGTTGCGCTTCACTCAACTGACTGATATTGGCGCACAATGGAGTTTAGTCATGGCGGCAACCATCATCATTATTTTTCCTCTTATGGTTATCTTCCTCATATTTCAAAAACAATTTATTAGAAGTTTTATGCACTCAGGACTAAAATGATTCATTTCCATGAAATTGGGTAAGACAATGAGGGGCAGATAGATTCACCTAATAGATATCGGATCGGACATTTCCGCTAATGACGCTTAACCTTAGTTATGGACAACGATCAAACTTCGTAAATTGG
Source organism: Anaerolineae bacterium (assembly GCA_028284565.1). The sequence goes on from JANQRM010000274.1 coordinate 2,860, forward strand.
TTAAGAATGAACCCTATATCCCGCTTCATTCAATATCTCTCAGGCTGGGGCAATTTCTTGAGTTACGTCCAAAAAGACATCAGCGATATCACCCATCAAGATGTCAAACGCTATCAACAAATCTCACTGAATCACCCCTCTCCAAACAAACGAGTAAGCCTCTCAGTGGTGCAACTATCAACCTCACCTCTCCTCCTTCTACACTTGTGCCTTCGCCCTCGAAAATGACAGGTCATCGTCAATCCCGACGATAAAAATTGTTGCAAACATAAATTAGGTTGATTCTTTAATCAATGTTGTCAATGTTGATTGTTACGTTGTATTTCTCGTGATAAGTGGGAATTAATCGAGGTTTTAGTGGCGGGAAACGGTCTAAAAATGTCAAATAAGAGGTGTTTCAGGTCGTTTGCGAGGTTTTCGTGGATTCTTGTCCAGCGTTTTTGTGCCTTTTGGTTAGGAATCAATGACTGTTTTGGTTGGTAAGGCGTTAGATTATTCTCAAGACGATGTCATCAAACTACGCACTGAACAAGTTGATCAACTCGCTACCACGTTGAGACAGCCGATAATACACCCGCTTGCCTTGCCGATGTGACTCGACTAATCCAGCTTGATTGAGCTTGCCGAGTTGTTGAGAAACCGCTCCCGCTGTCAATTCGAGATTCCGTGCCAGCTCGCTTGTGCTTTGGGTCGTGATAAGCGATTGCAAAATCCGCGCTTTACCGACTCCAAGCGTCATCTCAAGGGCTTCCATAGAAGGAACAGGTTCGGGGGCATACCATAAGCCTGCCCCGCGCGCACCATACTCCAGCATGAACGGTGCGTTCTCATTCGGTTGCCAACAGAGTGATGAAAAGCCAAAGAGGACAGGGACAAGTTGTAAGCCGTGTCCGTGCAACACATAGTCTTCCGGCTTATAGATACAGAATTTTTCTTGCCCTCTAAGAATCATAAGTTCCTGATTCTCATAATGGAGGTGGGGGTGAATTTCATCAAAAAGTCGGGCTATCCCGCCCAGTGTCAACCGTTGTGCTCGATAGCGGATGTCATTATCCAAGACGGATTGGATTTGTTCCCAATGGTGCGCCAACGTGCGATTCCAATAGATTCGCATCTCATCAATGAGTAGTTGTGTTGCGATGTGAGGTTCGGTTATGAAATGGTGGCGTTCGTCTGATTCGCCAATGATCTCATTTAGCTTTGTGATGTTGCGTCGAATCTGATCGGCAGATGTGTCTAATACAATCTGGAAATCGGCTTCGATATTCAGATTGGTTTTGCTGGGAGTTGGGGTCAGGAAATCGGGGATATAGCTCTTGTAGCCAAGCACTGCCTGCATATAAGGCATATCGACATCGTAGAGCGAATTTGATGCTTCTTTATGCCAGGGAAGGTGGGGCGCATGATGAAATTCTGGATTGACCAACACGCGATAACTGGCGATCAATTCCATCAGGGGCGTATAAGCAAAGCGAATATTCATCAGGTCATCGGTTGTGACTTGAAGTGCAATCATATTGTTACCTTACCTTCCCACCTTACGCAATCAGTTTTTAGGCACTGAACAGGTCAATCAAGTTCGCACCCCGCGTCGATAGACGATAGTAAACACTTTTGCCCTGTCGATGCGATTCGACGAGTCCTGCTTGATTCAACTTACCGAGTTGCTGTGAAACGGCACCAGCCGTCAGTTGCAGATTTCGTGCCAATTCGCTTGTACTTTGTGAGTTGATCAATGACTGTAAGATACGGGCTTTACCCACCCCAAGAGTCATTTCTAGGGCTTCCATCGAGGGGGCGGGTTCGGGGGCATACCATAGCCCTGAACCGCGTGCGCCATACTCTAGCATGAAGGGTGCATCCTGATTTGGTTGCCAATGGAGTCCGTTATAGCCAAACAGAACGGGAACCAGTTGGATGCCATACCCCTCTAAATCATATTCCTGCTTATAGATGCAAAACTCGAAGCTCGTTTTGTCGATAATGAGTTCGTCACCGCGGTAACGTAGAAGCGGATGTAATTCATCAAAGAGATAACCGGTTCCACCCAAGGTCAGGCGTTGTGCGCGATAACGAATATCATTTTCGAGTACACTTTGCATCTTGGTCCAATGCGCTTCGAGTGTGCGTTTCCAATAAATCCGCATCTCTTCGACCAGACGTTTCACGGCTTCTTTGGGTTCGGCAATGAAATGGCAGAGTTCTTCTGATTCGCCTGTAAAATGAATCAGCGAAAATATATCCCGCCGAACAAAGTCATCGGGTGTCGCCAAGACTCGGTCAAAATCTGCTTCGATGCTGAGATTGGTCACATAAGGCGTGGGAGTCAAAAAATCGGGAACATAGCGTTTGTATCCAAGAACGGCTCGTAAATAGGTCAAATCGACATCATGCAAGGCGCGCATCGCATCATCGACCCATGCGCGGAAGGGTGGTTGATATTTCGGGTCAAGCAATACCCGAAAGCTCATCGTGATTTCCATCAACGGAGTATAGGCAAAACGAATTTTTAATAGGTCATCAGTGGTCAGGTGGAGTGTAATCATGGCGTTTTCCCTCTGTTTTGTTACGCCTACTATAGATTATACACCCTTATAAACGAATTGTTTTAGAAAAAACTAAATTGATTCCCTTTTGGATGGGGTTGTTCTATCGTGTAGACATCGAAAGAGACGGGATGGATGGTGAGTTACGAGCCGATTTGTGATTTTTAATCCTCCTACACAAATCCGCCAGCTCACCGCTATCCGCATCATGATAACAGGAGCAACATCATGAACGACTACCAAACCAACGACTACACTGTCCTGTTGACTCTCAAACATCGTGAGGAAGCCCTTGCTCGTAAAGAACGTCGTCAAATCATTGAAGCCGCTCATCGACCCAAACGCAAACGCTTCCTCTTCTCACTCGACATCAAACGGCGTATCCGTCACTTGCTGGGTAAATGCCCAGAGGTCACACCTATCGAACCCAGCATGCCGACAGTCGAACAGGGTGGCTTGCTCTAGAGGAGTCATCCATTGCAGTTTTACATGACGCACAGTAAGCTAGGGCGATGCTTGAAACCTTCATCCTACCAGCCATCAGCTTCGCCCTCAGTGCGACCATGTTACCCGGTCCGATGCAAGCCTATATCGTCAACACAACCCTGCAACATGGTTGGCGCAAAGGCATTGCCATCGTCTTCTCCCCACTTCTCACAGACATCCCGATTATCATCGTTGTGGTCTTTTTGTTGGGACAACTCCCACCGGTTTTTTTGCAGGGGATTCGGTTATTTGGCGGGTTGTTCCTGCTTTTCATCGCATGGGGGGCTTGGCGGCAGTATCAAAAGGGCATTCGTATTGAAACGGATGCAAACAAGCCATCAAGTGGGCATTTTGGCAAAATCTTGCTGACTGCTGTGTTGATGAACTGGTTTAGTCCGGGACCCTATCTCTTTTGGACAGCGATTAATGGACCGTTACTCTTACAAGCCTTGGATGAATCTCCCGTCCACGCGGTTGCTTTCCTTGTTGCCTTCTATGGGACGTTTATCATTGGCTTATCTTCCTTGGTCTTTCTCTTCCATGCCATGCGCCGTGTCAATGAGACTACCTTGGGTTATATCATTCTCCTGACGATTGGCTTGCTTGTGGTCTTCGGTACTGCCTTGATTTTTGATGCACTTGGCTTGAGTCACTTACATCCACCTCTTATTGTCATGTTCGCTGTTCTAACACTAATTCGATGGCAAATAAGGCGAGTACAACCTGCGTAAAGGCGGTTTGCGCTGACGTAGACACATCAGACCACCGTCCATACATAAAAAATTTGTTTCTGCCAAAATTAAACACAAATTATCATTGTTCGTATTTTGTTTGTAAATTGTTAGGATGAGGTTGACTTTTTGTTACATAATCCTTTATAGTAGTAAGGATGGCACAGGGAACTGTGTCTCTTTTTACGCATTTTAAGGGGTCATAATGGCTCAAAGCAGGTGAAACATGACTGACAACCGTTTAGAGCGTATCCTGCGCCAACTGGTCAAACAACATACTGGTAATCTGATTCCACCGTCAGAAGATTTTAATGCGCGCGTGGAGCAAGTCGCCCAACGCCTCGCACGAGAAGGTGTGCTAGTGCTGGTGGGTGATCTGACTCCCCAAATACGGCATCAGCGTGACCTCATGGCGCGCGAGTGGGTGCAAGCCCATATGGAACTCTATCAGCTGTTTGCACATGGGTTATTCGGTGGATTCATGGGTGTCAAAGCACAATACGCGGACAATGAGCATCCAACGATTGTCATCATGCAGACTGAGTCGATTCCGGTGGCGCGGATGATGGCAGATTTAATCCTGCCTTATGTGGCGATGCATCAGACGGATAGTCGGGTGACCCAAGCTGAATTGCGAGGCATCCTCGACCTTGCGCTAGAACAATTGGAAGGGACGGACTTGCCATCCCAAGACCTGCGTCTGCTCTTGGACCGAGGGATGAATCTGTTGTACACGATTCTGCAATCGCCGATGAAGCAAGTGTCGTTGACAGGTTATGCCGATAGCTTCGTCATGAAATTGTACGAGGTGGCAGATACGAAGAGCCAACCTGCCATGCCGGATAGCTTGCCGGAATTGCCGACTCAGCGTGCGTCGAAAACGCCCGTTCAGAAACGGACGATTCCCATGCGAGCAGTGAACACGGGTAAACCACTTCCGCCTGTCCCCGGCTTGGTTCGACGCTTGCCTGTCGAGGAATAAGACGGTATCGACTCCATTTTGTAAGGGCGTACAGCTGTACGTCCCTACCAGTAGTATCGGAAAATCCTTAGTTTGTGATGCCTCTGTAACGCCCCTGTGACGCTAATCTTCTACAATACAATCAGTGAACATCAGTCATTATGAGCTTGATATGACTCGTCAACTATTGATTGTGCTTCTGATTATTATCTTCGTTCTACCCGTTCATGCCCAAGCCTGCGGGGATTTTGAGTCGCGGTTGCAACCCGGCATGATCGTGCGCGTCACCGCCGGCGAACCGAATAATGTGCGAGCTGAGCCGAGCCTGAGCTCGGAGTTGGTTGGACAGTTGGATGGTGGTACGACTTTTGTCGTCTTAGGTGAAGCGGTGTGTGCGGATGGCTTGACATGGTGGGAGGTTCGCAATTCACGCACGGGCGTGGAGGGCTATACTGTCGAAGGCACGAGCGACTCCTATTGGACAGAACCCGCCTCGATTGACATCCTTGCAGAGAACATGGCTGTCAATTTTACGCCTGTTGCCAATGACATGACCCTTGAAATGATGCCACCAATGTCCGGTGACAATGGCTTTCGGGGTCCGTCTCCATCGTTCATCCAAGCTGATTTGGTATCCCCGATTGTGGGTGGATTTCATGACTCAGAGATTGTTATTCTGCCCATTGGGGACTTTGAGGATATCCATCCTGAAATGTATGAGCGATTGACATGGATGCGAGAACGTGTACTCAATCCTAGCACCGATGATCCTATCCCTACGCCTCTTATTTATGCCTTTGGCGCGGCACGGATACATGAATCGCATGTGGAATGGCTCAGCAATGACGTTATGATTGGTACGCGCTATCTGGCACAATACGCGCAATATTCAGCCCCCATTCGAGGCTTTGAGTTGTTTTATACGTATCAGGGAGTTACCTATGATGGACGCTATTGGGTTTCGATGATACTTCCCGTGATTGCTCCTCCTTTGGACAGTTATTACGATACGATACGTGATGATATTTGGAATGATGTGGGCGTAACTCAAGAAGGGCATAATCTCCTCGATACCTTTGCGACGAATATGGCAGACTCCGAGTTCTTCCCGACGTTAGATGTGCTGGATAATGTGGTGTTGTCGCTGAATTTCGATGGAGCTGAGGGCTTACCTGCGCCGATTGTCACACGTCTGCCAGAAACCTATTCCTTTGATTTAAGCGCGCTGGGTGATTCGGCATCTATTGAAGAAGAGCGTCATGACAATGTGGGTTACTTAACGCTTTATATCTTAGAAGCGGAGAACGACGCACCGGGTTGGCTCAATGTCCATGATGAACGAAGCATGGCATCACGATTTAAGTTTGAGCATATTCCTATTCTGCAAGACCTTTTGGAGACTCAGCCAGTCAATATTGAATCCATCGAGAATATCCATGACGGTTGGGAGGTCTATGTCTTAGGCGAACCCACCTATGTAGAAACGGATACTTTGTCTGGTGTGGGTTATTTCGGCAAGGGTATCGGCAGTCCGCTGACCTCTTGGTTGACCTACCATTTTCAGGGTTTGACGCACGATGGCGCATATTACCTAAGTGGCGGGTATGTGGTTGAAGTTCCCAACCTATCCGAACACCGAGATGCCTTCACCGATGAGGAATGGGAACGTGCGACATCAAGAGACGAAGCCACATATTTAGCCTATTTTCAAGAAGCCCAAGCAGAATTTGCCGACTTGACTAGCGATGATTTCTCTCCATCAGTTGACACAATTTTGGGCATTTTTGCGTCTTTCCAACTGGACTAAACCACCAAACGAGGCGGATATGAAACGACAAGGATTGATTTTACTCTTGCTGGTGTGTTTCTCGCTGATACCTTTCACACAAGCCCAAGCCTGTGCGGATTTTGAGTCGCGCTTGCAACCCGGCATGATCGCGCGCGTTACCCCCGGCGAACCGAATAATGTGCGAGCTGAACCGAGTACAAGTGCGGAGTTGGTTGGACAACTCGAGGGTGGGATGACCTTCGTGGTGTTGGATGAAGCGGTGTGTGCGGATGACTTAACATGGTGGCAGGTTCGGAATTCGTTGACAGGTGTGGAGGGCTATACGGTTGAAGGCACGAGAGGTGAATATTGGACAGAACCCGCCTCGATTGACATCCTTGCGGAGAACATGGCAGTTGATTTCACAGCGATTGCGGATGACATCAGCATCGACCTGATTCCGGCGATGGAGGACAACATGGACTTTCGTGGGGCGAGTCCGGATTTTGTCAAAGCGACGTTTGAATCCACGATTATCAGCGAAGGTATCGACTCCGAAATCATTATCCTCCCCATAGATGGATTTGAGCGTATTAATTCTTTTATGGATGAGAACATCACCTATTGGCAAGACCGCTTTCTGAATCCCGATCCCGATAGTATTCCGCTTGCGTTTATTTACCCCTTTGGTGCCGTACAGCTTCATGTTTCCCATGCTGAATGGCTAGAAACAGATGTCATGATTGGCACGCGCTATTTGACCATGTTCGCCCAATATCCCGCGCCGATTCATGGTTCATCCATGTTTTATACTTATCAGGGCGTTACCCGCGATGGACGCTATTGGGTGTCGGCGATATTACCTGTGGATGCACCCGCGTTAAATAGCTATTACGATAGCATCGCCGATGGGATTTGGGATGACAATGGCGTGACATCCGAAGGGCATGACTTACTCAGTGACTTTGCCCATAATATGATGGAGTCGGAGTTCTTCCCTGCGCTGAATGTACTGGATGATGTGGTGCTGTCGCTCAATTTCGACGGTGCAGAGGGTATCCCAGAACCCGTGACTTCGCGCTTTCCAGAGAGCTATTCGATTGACATCAGCGAATTGGATCACACTTTGGAAGTGAATGATACTATCTACGGTGATAATGACATCTTTTCGGTGAGCATTCAGCCCATCGACAATTCAGAAGTTATCATCGGTTGGATGGATGTATATTCACATACACAAGCTATCTACGTGGGATTCTATCCTCGACTCATGGACTTGCAGATTATCTTGGCGAATCAGCCGAGCGACCTCGACAGGAT